>CAZPCE010000180.1:0-2893 GCA_964584915.1 uncultured Arenimonas sp.
AGGTTTACCGAATCGACTGCGACGAAACCGTCGAACTCTTTGCGTACATCGATAATGCGGACGTAATTTTCATTGCCCAATTTATCCGTTCGTGGCACATGATCAGAAGTCGCAGCAGCCATTTCAGCACTCATAGTGGTAATCCCGTCGAAAAAAAGGGCAAGCAGTTTAATGCTTGCCCCGAGAGGTTAATTGGTGGTTTTGAGCTCGGTCCACACCGCGGTATATTTTTTCATCACGTCCGGCGGAAGCACTGCCAAGCCATACAATTTGGTATTGATGGTTTCCTTGCTCGGGCTGATCATCGGATCATCGGTAATGCTCTTGTCGAGCATTGACGCCGAAGCGGCATTCGCGTTCGGATAGGAAACATAGTTCGAGACTTCTGCAATGATGTCCGGGCGCATCAGGAAATTCAGGAACTGATGGGCATTTTTCGGGTGCTTTGCGGTCTTTGGAATCGCCATCATGTCAAACCACATCGCCGAACCCTGCTGCGGAATGCTGTAGCCGATGTTGACGCCATTTTTAGCTTCGGCAGCGCGCGCCTTGGCCTGGATGATATCGCCTGACCAGCCAACCACGATGCATACGTTGCCGCTGGCCAAGGCATCGATATATTCAGATGAGTGGAAATTGGTGATGTAGGGGCGCAAGGATTCAAGCTTCGCGGCGGCCTTGTCGATCACGGCAGGATCAAAACTGTTTGGATCTTCGCCCATCGCATACAAGGTGGTGGGAATGATTTCGGAAGCGGCATCCAGAAAGGTAACGCCGCATTCTTTCAGCTTGGAAAGATTTTCGGGCTTGAAAATCAGGTCCCAACTATTGACCACATCGGTATTGCCGAAAATCTTGGTGACTTTATCCACATTGTAGCCAATGCCGGTGGTACCCCACAGATAAGGCATCGCATTCGCATTGCCGGGATCGACATCGACCAGCTTGCTCAACAGATTGGTATCGAGATTCTTCCAGTTGCCGAGTTGCGCCTTGTCCAGTGGCTGATACGCACCCGCCTTGATTTGGCGCCCCAGAAAGGAAGACGAAGGCACGACGATGTCGTAACCGGTATCGCCAGAGAGTATTTTAGATTCAAGTGATTCGTTGCTGTCCATGACATCGTAAGTCACCTTAATGCCGGTTTCTTTTTCAAATTTGGCGACCGTGTCGGGTGCTATGTAGTCGGACCAGTTATAGACATTGAGCACTTTTTCTTCTGCAGCAGGCGCACTGGCAGTGGCTCCGGGGGCGGAGGCTTCCTTGTTACCACATGCAACGAGAGTTAGTCCGACAATGGCTATTGATAAAAGACGTAGTTTCATAACACCTCTCACTTGATTGTTAGAAATAATGTGACGACAGGATTCACTCGCAAACAGGATACGTACCTCGTTAACTTTCCAAAGCTTCAGCGGTTTGATTCAAAGACTTCCAGGCTTTCTCGAACAATTCGTCAATTTGCCCGCGCGTGATAATCAGCGGGGGCGAAAGCAGCATGGCGTCATTGGTCGCACGTAATATTAGACCGTTTTTAAGAGCAATATCACGGCATAACTGGCCTACCTTGCCTCGATCCTCGAAAAAGGCGCGGCTTGGCTTGTTGGGCACGAGTTCCAGGGCTCCGACCATCCCGACGATTCGTGCCTCGCCCACCAGCGGATGCTCGCCCAGCTCTTTCCAGCGGCTGGCAAGATAAGGCCCCGTATTGCTCTGGATATTCTCGACGATCTTTTCGTCTTGCAAGATGCGAATGTTTTCCAGTGCGACGGCCGTACAGACCGGATGCCCCGAATAGGTGTAGCCATGCGCAAGCTCGCCGCCTCTATCGCGCAGGACATTTGAAACGCGATCATTGAACATCACGGCGCCCAGCGGGATATAACCGGAAGTTATGCCTTTGGCCAGGGTCATGATGTCAGGTTGAATGCCGAAGTATTCCGAGCCAAACCAGTGACCTGTCCGGCCGAAACCGCAAATGACTTCATCGGCAATCAGCAAGACATCGTATTTGCGGCAGATGTGCTGGATTTCCGGCCAATAGTTCATGGGCGGAATAAACACGCCGGCCGCCCCCTGAATCGGCTCGCCAATGAACCCGGCGACGCGATCCGGCCCGAGCTCGAGAATTTTTTCCTCGAGTTCGCGTGCGCGTTGCAAGCCGAATTCTTCCGGCGATAAATCACCACCTTCGCCAAACCAATAGGGCTGATTGATGTGATGAATATTCGGGATCGGCAGGCCACCTTGCGAATGCATGCCTTTCATTCCGCCCAGACTTGCACCGGCGACGGTAGAGCCGTGATAACCGTTGAAACGGCCAATCAATATGTTTTTATTTGGTTGGTCTTGCACGGCCCAGAAATGCCGCACCATGCGCAGGATGGTGTCATTGGCTTCGGAACCGGAGTTACTAAAGAACGCATGATTCAAATCGCCCGGCGTGAGCTCGGCCAACTTGGCGGCTAGATGCACGGTAGGCTCGGTCGTGCAGCCAAAAAAACTGTTGTAGTAGGCCAGCGTATCCATCTGCTTAGCTGCAGCCTGGCCCAATTCCTTGCGGCCATAGCCGATATTCACGCACCAAAGACCCGCGAATGCATCAAGCATTTTATTGCCCTCGGCATCCCAGACATAACAGCCTTCGCCCTTGGTCAAAATGCGTGTGCCTTTTTTGGCCAGCGCCGCATTGTCGTTGAAGGGATGGATATGGTGTGCGGCATCCAGTTTCTGTAAAGCTTGCAAGTCCGAATTTTCCACGCTGGCTCCGATTATTTATCGTGCTGATTTTTTATTTATTGATGGCCGATCAAACATTCAACAACAGGAATTCCCGTTCCCACGAACTGATCACGCGGAAATAGGTTTGGTATTCCTTTTCCTTGACGTGGAT
>CAZPCE010000180.1:2993-6198 GCA_964584915.1 uncultured Arenimonas sp.
AAATTCTTGCCGGTTTTTGCATCGAGCATGCTTTGATGGATATGCATCGCACTGCCCGGCTCGTTTTCCATCGGCTTGGCAAGGAAGGTGGCGTAGATACCATGCCTCAACGCCGCTTCACGCATGGTGCGCTTGAACAGAAACACCTGGTCGGCGCGAGACATCGGATCGGAATGCACGAAGTTCACTTCGAGCTGTGCGGCGCCCGATTCGTGAATCAGGGTGTCCACGTCCAGTTCCATTTCTTCGGCGTAGTCGTACATCAAATCGAGAATCGGATCGAATTCATTCACGGCATCGATCGAATACGATTGTCTTGCGGTTTCAGGCCGGCCCGAGCGACCTGCAGGCGGCTGCAGCGGAAAGTCCGGATCGGTATTTTTCTGTACCAGAAAGAATTCCAGCTCCGGCGCCACAATCGGCTTCATGCCCTTGGCTTCGTACAAGGCGAGAATATTGCGCAACACATTCCGTGGCGCCAATTCATGCGGCTTGCCGTCTCGGGTAAAACAGTCATGAATCACCTGCGCGGTGGGGTCCGTTGCCCAGGGCACCATCCGCACGGTATCGGCATCGGGGCGCAGGTACATGTCTGAATCCGAGGGCGCCACCAATTCGTAATAGGCATCGGGATAATCGCCGGTTACCGTCGTGACGAAAATGCCTTCCGGCAAACGCGTTCCGTAATCATGCGAGAACTTGGCGGCGGGAATGATTTTTCCGCGGGCATTGCCGGTGATATCCGGCACCAGGCATTCCACTTCGGTAATTCTTCGTTCTTTCAACCATTTTTTCAACGAGCTTTCCTGCTGCTCGGCATTCATCGGTTTTTCATTGTTTTTCTTGCGACTCATAAAGATTTCCGATTATTGGCACGATCACTGCAAGCGCGACCAAATGCCTGGAACATACTTAGGTAAAAAGGATTCTCGCCGACTTTCCATTCCGGATGCCACTGTACTGCCAGAAAAAAAGGATGCGGCGACTTCAGCGATACGGCTTCAATCAAACCATCGGGCGCGGTAGCTTCGATATTCAGATGATTGGCCAGGACATTGATGCCCTGCCCGTGCAAGGAATTTACCATTGCGGTGGTCTTTCCAGACAAATTTTCCAGCAAGCCGCCTGGCGTCAGCGATATCAGATGCGAATCGGCGTATTGCTGATCGAGCTCGTCATCGAGATTTTCACGATGATCATCCAGCCCCGGCACTTCATGCACTTTCTGGTGCAGGTTGCCGCCGAGCGCCACGTTCACTTCCTGAAATCCCCGACAAACGGCAAACACGGGAATCTGCATCTCGATCGCGAGCGGAATAATCGGCAAACTGTTTTCATCACGATGCTGATCGTGCAAATTGCCTTCGTAACTCGGCTCGTTCGAATAGTGATGCGGCTCGATATTCGAATAGGAGCCGGTGAGGAATAAACCGTCTGTATTCTGCAGAATTTCACGGAGCGGCAAGGTCGGCGAAAGACTGGGCAATATGAAAGGAATAACGTTCGAACCCGAGACCAGCGCAGACAGGTATTTTTCGCCGGCCGAGTGGTAAGCGTGCTTGCCCATGATTTTTCGATCAGCCGGGACGATGACCAGTGGTCTTTGATGCATATTGCCTCCGCGTGAAGCTCTTGAACCATAACCGGACTGTTTTATTTTATCAACAGCCGTTCAAAGTCCAGTTACACTAAAATCGGCATAAATGCCGATATTTCAGGCTTTTATTGCATTGCCGCAAATCTTTTCATTAGCTTTCGAACCACCGACCTTCCAAACCGTTGAGTATTTTTTACAGTCAAAACATCCTCTGCTAGTATTCAGTTTGGACCTAAACCGACGCGATGCCTATGAACTCCTATCCCTTACCCGATGATGACGCCGCCGAGTTACAACAGATAGCGGGCTGCGAGATGGTGGACCTGCTGCTACCGGATATGAACGGCCTGTTGCGCGGCAAACGCATCACGCGCGACGCACTCGAAAAAGTCTATGCCAATGGCGTCTGCCTGCCGATGTCCTTGATTGCGACCGACATCACCGGCAATACCGTCGAAGAAACCGGCCTGGGCTATGACATTGGCGATGAAGACCGTATCTGCCGTCCGGTGCCGGGCACCCTGAAAATCATCCCTTGGCAGAAAAAGCCGATGGCGCAAGTCTTGCTGGGTATGGAAGATGGCCACGGCCAGATGTTCGAGGCCAATCCGCGCGAGGTACTGAAACGCGTGCTTGATCGTTTCACTGCAAAAGGACTTACGCCCGTCGTTGCGGTCGAACTTGAATTTTATTTGCTCGATAAAACCCTGCAAAAGGACGGCCGACCTAAAACCTCGATCAATCCGGCTACCGGCGAGCGTAACAAGACGACGCAGGTGTATTACATGGAAGACCTGAATGACTACCAGGGCTTCACCGATGCGGTGACCGATGCCTGCCGCGCACAACATATTCCGGCCGATACCGCCGTCGCCGAATATGCGCCGGGTCAATTCGAAATCAATCTGAAGCATCGCAAGGACGCCCTGCTCGCCTGCGACGATTCGATCATGCTCAAACGCGTGATCAAGGAAGTGGCCTCGCAGCAAAACCTGCTCGCCAGCTTCATGGCCAAACCATTCGTCGATCAGGCCGGCAGCGGCATGCATATCCACGTCAGCGTTCTGGATAAAGAAGGCAAGAATATTTTCGCCAGCACGCCCGAAAAACCTGCTGATACGCTTCGCCACGCCATCGGCGGCATGCAGAAATCCTCAAAAGACTGCATGTTGATGTTTGCCCCACACGCCAACAGTTATCGCCGTTTCGTGCTGAATGCTTTCGTACCTCTGAACGATTGTTGGGGCTTCAATAACCGCACCGTTGCGATGCGCATTCCACACAGCGATGAAGCCAACACCCGTATCGAACACCGCATTTCGGGTGCCGATGCCAATCCTTATCTGGTTACTGCAGCCGTTCTCGCCGGCATTCTGCATGGCCTGGAAAACAAGTTCGACCCGGGCCCGCCCATTGTCGGCAATGCCTACGAGCAAACCGAACAACGCACCTTGTTCTGGCGCGATACGATTGATGACTTCATGGCCAGCGATTTCATCACCAGCAACTTCGGCGAGAAATTCCGCCACATTTTCGGGCAGCAAAAGCTGAAGGAAATGCGCACTTTCTACACGCAAGTGACGACACTCGAATACGAATGGTATCTGC
>CAZPCE010000181.1:0-3946 GCA_964584915.1 uncultured Arenimonas sp.
TTGTTCATGCTCAGGAGTTCATCATGCCCCGTATTTCCCATCTCGCCGTTGCTTGCGCATTGGCCCTAGGTGCTCAAGCTGCTCAGGCACAACAATTTTCCGGTGTTGTCAGTTTTGGTGATAGCTTGACCGATGCCGGCAATGCTTCCACGGCCGACGGCAATGCCGCGACCTTCGCAGGCAACAGCTTCACCACCAATAACGATCCGGTAGCAGCGCAACTCATTGCCGCTGCCTATGGTTTTAATCAGCAGCATTCACTGGCTGGTGGAACAAACTATGCCTTCGGTGGTTCGTGCGCACAGGCTGCCGGCCCTTGCGTTGCACCAGCATTTCCGCGGTTGAATCAGCAAATTGCCCAATATTTGGGTACAACGGGCGGTGTCGCGGATCCTGGTGCGCTTTACACCGTTTGGAGTGGTGCAAATGATATTTTCGCATCGATTGGCGGCGGTGCTTGGCTAACGTCACCTGCAATTATTGGCGGCGCCTCGACGGTTGCCGGGGCGGTTATCACCAATGTGGATACGCTAACTAATGCCGGTGCCAATTACATTATCGTCTTTAATCTGCCGGACTTGGCCCGCACACCCCAGTTCAACACCTCTTCTACGGCAACGCAGGGTGCCTTTAACCTGGCATCTGTGAGCTATAACGGAGCATTGAATAATGGTCTGGCTGGTCGTCAGAACATTATTCCTATCAACACCTTCGCTTTGGTAAATGAAGCAATTACCAACCCAGGCTACTTTGGTTTCACGAACGTCACAGGCATTGCCTGCGGCCCAGGCGTTCCCGGCGTCGTATCTTCGGCTGCATGTGGTGCTGTCGGTTCCGGTAACCCATACACATATGCTGCTGGTACCAATGACACCTTCTTGTTCGCAGATGGCGTACATCCCACCGGTGCAGGTCACCGCTTGCTCGCAAGCGTCGTGACCTCGACCATTGCCGCACCGGGTCAGGTTTCATTGGCAGGCGAGTTGCCGGTTCAAGTTTATAGCGACCACAGCGGTGCCATTAACCAGGCGCTGTTAAGCGATAAAATTGGCGGTGGTGAAGCAGGTTCCGCTCCCCGTGGTTTCTTCCAGGCACAGTTTGGTAACCAGGATTACGACGCCAGCCTGAATTCCCCAGCTCTGAGCACCAATAGCAATTCGATCACCGCCGGCTTTGACTACCGTTACAGCGAAGGCCTGAGCTTTGGTGCCGCGATCAGCTACGGCAATTCAAATGGCGATTTCAGCGGCGGCGACATCGACGGCAAGGAAATTCTTGGTTCGGCTTTTGCCACCGCTCATTTCGGCAATGGCTACATCAACGGCATTCTGTCGCTCGGCAGCAGCAGTATCGATATCAACCGCTACATCGTCCTCGGCCCATCGGTTCGTGTCGAAGAGGGCAATGCCAATGCTTCGCACAAAGCCTTTGAACTCAGCGGCGGCTACCTGTTCGGTGATGCCGTTCGCCACGGTCCATTTGCCAGCGTGACATGGCAAAAAATCAGCGTGGGTGACTATGCCGAAAACAGCGGCACCTCGACCTCGATGCGCTTCGACGGCTTTGATCGCGATTCCCTGATTGGCCGTGTCGGTTATCAGCTGCAAGGCAGTTTCGGCGATAGCCCGATTCATCCAAGCGTACGCGTGGCTTACGCCTCAGAAAATCAGAACGATACAACCCGCGTTACCGCTGGTTCGACCTCGATGAACGGCCAATTCACCATGGATGGTTTCACGCCTTCCGATAACTGGGTCGAAGCTGATCTGAGCGTCAGTGTCGAATTCACCGATACCATCAATGGCTACCTCGGTTATCACGGTCGTTTGAGTGATGACATCCAGGACAACAACAGCTACAACATCGGTGTGAACGTTGCTTTCTAAGTCTTCATGAAGAAAATAAAAAGCCGCCTTCGGGCGGCTTTTTTATTGGCTGGACCAATCAAATACGGCGAACGAGGCCTTGCCGCGTGTCTACTTTGGAACAGCCTTGGGTCCATGCATGGCACGTTCCGCTTGTCGACATCCGGAATGTGGACAATAAAAAAACCGGGCCTCTCGCGAGACCCGGTTTTTTATTGTTGATTACTTACCAGCCGAAGGATGCACCGGCACCGGTGGCCGTCTTGTCACCATCGAATGCCGCGCCAAAACTGATCGTGACGCTATCGGAAACGGTGCGTTGGAAGCCAAGCGCGAATGCGGTTTGACCGCCGTAATTACCAAGGCCAACCGCGAGACGATTTTCCTTGTCGTTACCGGAAGCCGCTGCTGTCATTTGAGCCATTGCTGCCGACATTGCACCGACTTGATCAACGCGTTTATCCAGGCCTTCAATTTGATATTGGAGGTTGTCGATCTTGTCGTTGAAGCCCGCTACGTTGATCACAACAGCAGCTATCTGGGAGTTGGTGTAGTTGTTGGCGGCGACCAGGACTGCCGCATCCGCTGATTGCATCTGGTTCAGGTTGACTGCGTCGGTACCCTGGGTTGCAGCCGCCACATTAGTAATCTGGCGTTCGGTACCGATACCACCGACCGAAACCGTATTTGCGCGCGCGCCGGTAGTCGAACCTGCACCGATTGCCACGCTATTGGCAGCTGATGCAGTTGCACCTGCGCCAAGAGCTGTACTGGTCGTGCCGCTGGCATTGGCAGCCGAGCCAAGAGCGGTGCTGTTGGCCGTTGCTGCCTGTGCATCGGCACCGACTGCGGTGCTGTTGGCAGCAAGGGCATCGGCACTGAAGCCAATCGCGGAGCTACTGGCTCCGGCCGATGTCGCATAAGCGCCAATCGCACTACTGTTTGCACCGGTGGCGGTACTGTAATAACCCTCGGCGGTGGTATTGGCTGCAACAGCGGCACTGTATGCACCGTTTGCGGTAGAGCCTGTTGCAGTGGCTTGGCTGTAGGCACCGGTCGCCGTGGAATAAGCGCCGGTCGCGCTGCTGTAAGCACCGCTTGCCGTACTGTTCAAGGCAGTAGCCGTACTGTAATAGCCGTTCGCAGTAGCATTGACCGCAGTCGCTGCACTGTAGGCACCTGTTGCCGTAGCTCCGGTATCGGTTGCCTGGCTGTACGCGCCGCTCGCCGTAGAATAGTCGCCACTTGCGGTGCTTTCCGAGCCCGTGGCCGTCGCGTAAACACCACTGGCGGTACTAAAGGAACCTGCGGCCGTTGCGCCATTATTACTGGCCGAACTGAAGACACCCGAGGCGGTCGCATAGGTTCCGCTGGCGTCACTGAAAGCACCATTCGCCGTTGAAGCAAAACCGCCTGCACTGCTGTAAGCACCCGTGGCGCTGGCAAAGGTTCCAACTGCCTGGCTGTAGTAGCCGGTTGCATTGCTGTAATTACCTACGGCGGCGCTGTAAGCACCCAGGGCGTTGCTGAATTCGCCGACAGCAACACTGCTATCGCCGAGTGCCATACCCCAGGTTCCGCTCGCATAGGCAAAAAAGCCCACGGCAAGTGAGTAATCGCCGGTGGCATAGCTGCGGCGACCAAGAGCGGTGGAATCAAAACCACTGGCATAACTGCCTGAACCGACAGCCGTGGCGCCAAAGTTATTGGCAGTGCTGTAAGCACCAATCGCGCTGCTATTGGTACCCGAGGCATTCGAACCAAAACCCGAAGCGTTGGAATTCACGCCGGAAGCCGTGCTGTTCGCACCGACGGCGTTTGCACCGGCAGCGGTTGCCTGGCTATTGGCACCAATCGCGTTGCTGTTGATACCGGAAGCCGTGCTGTTCGCACCGATCGCGTTCGCGCCTTCGGCGGTCGCGTCGGCACTGAAACCAACCGCATTCGAATTCAGGGCATTTGCCGTGGCGTAGGCACCGATGGCATTGCTGTTCACGCCGGTCGCCGTGCTGTAGTAGCCAACGCCAGTTGCATTGGCGCCGACTGCGCCAGCATAGGCGCCTATCGCAGTAGCGCCAACG
>CAZPCE010000181.1:3956-6197 GCA_964584915.1 uncultured Arenimonas sp.
CGATCGCGTAAGCACCGACGGCGGAACTGTATGCACCCGAGGCACTGCTGTTTGCACCGATGGCCGAGCTATTAACGCCATTCGCGGTGCTGTAATAGCCCACTGCGGTACTGTTCGCCGCCACCGCCGCACTGTAGGCGCCAAATGCAGAAGCACCATAGGCATTGGCCTGGCTATAGGCGCCGGCCGCAGTACTGTAATTGCCCGTTGCGCTGCTGTAACTGCCGGTTGCCACACTGAAGTTGCCGGTCGCAGTGCTGTAGTTGCCTACGGCTACCGAGCCGTTGGTGGCATAACTGTTATCGCCGAATGCGCTGGAAGAATAGCTGGCACTGCTGTTATTACCCATCGCATTCGAGTAGTTGCTGGCACTGCTGCCACTGCCGACGGCATTCGATGAATAAATCGCATTGCTGCCGTTGCCGGTTGCGCTGGAATAACTGTACGCCGTTGCGCTGTTGCCTACCGCGCTGGAGTAATTTCCGGCAAAACTATTGTCACCGACGGCGACCGAATTTCCGTAAGCCAGACTGTTTCGGCCTACTGCGCTTGAATAGCCGGAAGCATCGCTTTGGTAACCCACGGCAGTCGAATCACCGGTGGCATTACTGTAGGAACCGATTGCCGTGCTGTAATTGCCGTTCGCATTGGCCGCATAGCCACAGGCGAGCGCATATGTGCCGGTGGCGATGGCACCGCCATTGCCGCCGCCGTTCAAATCACACGTGTCTCCGGCATAGGCCACCTGAGCAGAAATACCCATTAAAACCGCTGCTACCAATTGTTGGCGGATAGTCGCCCGACGCGGGTTGAACTTTTGACGCTTCATATGCAGCCCCCTTATGTATGTGACGCGCTTCGTGGAAGCACGAACGCTAAATGTAACGTTATTCGATGCCCAGAGTAAATGCTTTAAAACCCTAATTCCGAGCTGCGTAAATGCTAGGTCATCTATCTTGTCATTTATGTGACTAAACCACTGAAAACGCAGTTTGAGAGGCATCGTTGACCCGGGTCTGTCTGATATCGCACATGCAGCCCGTGCAAACTACCCGATCAGCATTTTCAATCCGCCTCGCCAAACCGGCATTGCTTCTGGTTTAACGCAAAATCCTGCGGTTTCCGGACCGCCCGAATTGCTTTATGGTGTCGTTCCAGTTCCTCCGAGTGCAGCGTTCACGTGACCACCGATCTTTGGCAACAAGCAAACGAACAATTTCAGGAAAAGAAATTCCAGGCGGCCAAGAGCAGCTGCGAGCAATTGCTCGCCCAGGAGCCCGAAAATGCGATGGCATATTTCCTGCTTTCTTCGTGTTTTTTGAATCTGAACAAACCGCGACTGGCTACCTTCAATGCCTTCCAGGCCTGCAAGCATGCCAATGGCAGTCTGAGCGCCCGGGATATTCTTGCGATCAGCGGCGCCTGTTTATCGGTCGGTGAAACGTTTCTCGGTCACAGCATCCTTGGCTACATTGATATCGACGACAAGCGTAACCGCGATGTATTGCTAGACGTCGGCAGGCAATACAGCGCGATGGAAGACCAGCCGATGGCGCTTCGCTTTATCCAGCGCGCCCATGCCGAAGGATTCAACGGCTGGTATGCCAACCATATTCTCAGCATCATTTTCAGTTTTACGGGGCCGGTAGAAAACGCCATTTCCGCCAGTGAATCCTCGATCTCCAAGAACCGCCTGCATGGGCATGCACACTGGATGCGCGCGCAATTCGGCAGCAAGGAAGGCAATGCCCTCCGCGTTGCCCGCATGCGCGAAGTCCTGACACAGCCAGGTTTGACGGTGGATGACAACACCTATCTGCAATACGGCATTTTCAAGGAGCTCGATGCCATCAACGAGACCGAAGGTGCCTGGGATGCGTTGACCGAAGGCATGAAGCACCGGCGCGGCGTGTTGAAATTCAGTATTGATCGCGAAAACGCGAGTTTCGACAATTTGATCGCGGCAACGAATCATCATTTCCTCGAGGTCCCTACCAAGGTGCCGCAGGAAGTCACGCCGATTTTCGTGGTCGGCATGCCGCGCACTGGTACTACGCTGCTGGAACGCATTATCGGCAACCATCCGCAAATTACTGCCTGTGGTGAATTGAGTGACTTCAAGATGCAACTGCAATGGGCGGCCGATACTCCCTTGCCAATTCAGATCCATCCGGAATTCGGTGATCTTGTTTCAAAGATCGATTTTCATATCGTCGGCAACCGCTATCTGGAAAAAACCCG
>CAZPCE010000182.1:0-389 GCA_964584915.1 uncultured Arenimonas sp.
AATGCCAGTACAGCGGTCAGGGGTTTTGAAACGGAGCCTATCATGAATTTTGTATCTGGGCGGTTAGGTATATTCCATTCGCGGTTCGCCGATCCAAATGCTCCTTTATATATGATCTTTCCTTCATCTGCTACCAATACTGCCCCGTCAAACATATTGTAATGATGGTAGGCCCGCATCATGGTTTCGATCTTTTCCTTTTTCGTTTGACCAAATACCTTCAGTCCTGAACAGAAAAAGACCAGGCAGATAATAAGCTTGAAATTCATATGGCTATTTTTTGCAGTAGGCCTTCGCCTCCTCTATTGGAAATTTTTTATCGAGGTCAATACTGTTAGCGCTCTTGTAGGCTCCCCAGCCAAACAGCTTCTCAAAGAATGGAAGCATTT
>CAZPCE010000182.1:399-6166 GCA_964584915.1 uncultured Arenimonas sp.
TGATCTTACCCAGGAAATAGAGCTCATGTTCTTTTTCTTTGATCCCCATTTCATAAAGCACCAGGTTGTGTTCTGTAATTCCCAGCTCATGAAAATATTTCATCATCCGGAAATACTCGCAAACATTACCGCTTTCCAGTTTCCCGGCAAAATAGAAAGGCATGAACCAGCCGATCACATAACATGACCAGGAGATGATCTTACCAATTACATGAAAACGGAACTCGTACAGACTGGAAACAGGTATGCCATAGCATTTCATAATGGTAAGCACCTCCCTGCGGTGGTTCCATTCGTCGATCTCAATTTGTTTTATGGAGGCTTTTTCAGAAGGGTCTTTTACCGAACCTGCATGACCCTGGTATGCAAATGCAGCTGCCTTTTCTGCAGAATATGCTTTCTGTAATAATTTGACCAGTGGCTTGTGTACAAGTGTTATCAAAATCAGAATTTGCTGGCGAAACTACTTCAATTTAATCCCGAAGAAATCAATTGTTCGCTGCCAGGCCAGTTCAGCGGCCGCCTTATCATACCTGGGGGTAGTGTCATTATGAAAACCATGATTCACATTAGGATAGATATAGGCAGTATATTCTTTGCCATTTGCTTTCAGTGCCGCTTCATAGGCGGGCCATCCTTCATTCACTCTTGTATCCAATCCGGCATAATGTAATAAGAGCGGTGCTTTGATCTGAGGTACCTCCTCCACTTTGGGCTGGCCTCCATAAAAAGGCACTGCTGCTGAAAGTCCGGGTATTCGCACCGCCATTGAATTGGCCACGCCACCCCCATAACAGAATCCAACCACCCCTGTTTTTCCATTGATTTATTGAACGGCCTGAAACAGAGTCAGGAACATATCCGTCAGCGACTGGCTTCGGACAATGACCCCAAAGCCCGCATTCACCATCTCGTGCTCGCATCGGACACCAATGTTTTCAATCTCGGCGGCGATTTGAGCCTGTTCCATCGCTTGATCAAGCAAGGCAACCGCGGACAATTGCTCAGCTATGCGAAATTGTGCGTCGAGGTGGCCTATAACTTCTCGCGGCTCTACGAGGATCGCGTGCACAGCATTGCGGTGATCCAGGGCGATGCACTCGGCGGCGGCTTCGAAGCAGCGCTTTGTTGCCACACGATCATTGCCGAAAAGGACTGCGGCATGGGTTTTCCGGAAGTCCTGTTTGATTTGTTCCCCGGCATGGGCGCTTATACGTTCCTGACTCGCAGAGTACCGCCCGCTCGTGCCGAACGCATGATGCTGGACGCAAAAATCTACGATACCGAAGAGCTTTATCGGATGGGAATCGTGGATATCCTGGTCGAGAAAGGCGATGGCATTCAGGCAGCCAACGACTTGATCAAGAAACAAAACCGAATAGGCAACGCGATGCGTTCGTTGAACACCGTGCGCAATGCGTGCGCGCCGGTCAGTCTTGAGCAACTGCTTGCGGTAACGACCGAGTGGGTGGATGCGGCAATGCGACTTGACGCACGCGGACTAAAAACGATGGAACGCTTGATTACTGCACAGACACGACGGGCATCGCACTAAGGCTGCCGTGCAGAAATCACTCTTCATTGGGGTTGGGGCTACCGGTTTTGCTCGCTGATTCACTGAGGCGCTTGGCCTCGGAGCGGGCAAAACTTGCCGTTGGAATAATCAGTGATTCCAGCGTTGCACTTTGTTTGCGCCAATCGCGCTTACACATTTCGTTGCTGGCCCGCATGATGTTCCTGCATTGCTCCGAAAGCGACTCGGCGCCAAGATTATCGGCAATGCCCTTCAACGCATGGGCGGCGTCACGCGCACCATCCCAGTCCGATTCCCTGCACTTCTCCTGGAAATCCGTCAGGCATTGGCCAATATCCCGAAGACATTGTTCGACGAAATCCTGAAGGAATTCGCTACCCAACTGCATCATGGCCAGATCGTTCAATACCGAAGCGCGGTATTTCGGCAAAATCGGCGCCTGCAAACGGGCAGCGGCGGAATCGGTGCGAACTTCCGTTTTTTGGGTATCGGCGATGGTATCGAGCAAACGATGCGCCACTACGGGCTTGGTCAGGTATGCATGCGCTCCTGCTTCCATGGCTTCCTGTATTGACGCAGGCGTGGCATCGGCACTGATAATGATGAAAGGAATACGCGTTCTTCCCGCCTGCATCACTCGCGCCTGCCTTAGCACGTCCAGACCGCTCATTTCAGGCATGTGCATATCCAGAATCACCAGATCGATGTCGCCTACTGCAAATGCGTCCAACGCTTCCTCACCGCTTGAAACGGCGATTACTTTATGCCCACCGCGTTCCATCATGCGTGACAAAACAATGCGATTCGTCGCCTGATCGTCGGCCAGCAAAACAAGCAATGGCTTGACGCGCGCCTTGTGGCGCACGAAAGGGTCATCCAGTGAAATAATATTGTCGGCCCGGCCGGATTCAGGTGCATCGGCCA
Source organism: uncultured Arenimonas sp. (assembly GCA_964584915.1). Taxonomy (GTDB): domain Bacteria; phylum Pseudomonadota; class Gammaproteobacteria; order Xanthomonadales; family Xanthomonadaceae; genus Arenimonas. Next base: position 2,858 of record CAZPCE010000182.1, read on the forward strand.
AGGCCGACGATTCCCGTAATTCCAGATCCACCCAGAAATGGCTGCCGCCGCCGAGATTTTCTTCAAGACCTATTTTCCCGCCCAGCAATTCGGTCAGGGTCTTGGAAATGGTCGTGCCGAGTCCGGTACCGTTGTAGCGCCTGGTCAACCCAGATTCGACCTGCTCGAAAGCGCCGAAAATCCTTTTCTGATCGGCCACCGGAATGCCAATACCGGTGTCACGCACGGAAAATCTCAGCGGTATCGGTCCGATACCCTTGGCCGTACGAATAACCTGCAGCCTTACTTCACCCTGCTCGGTGAATTTCACCGCGTTGTGCATCAGGTTCAGCAGGATTTGCGTGAGGTGCGGCAAATCGCCGTGCAAATTGTCCGGAACGTCATCGGCGGATTGGATGACCAGATTCAATTTTTTATTGGCCACGTGCGGCTGGATCATCGAACGAATCCGGGCCAGCAATTCCCTCAAACTGAAATCCACGTCGTTGCGATTGAGTTTTCCGGCTTCGATCGCCGAAATGTCCAGCACGTCATCCACAAGCAGCAACAGGCTTTGAGCCGAGATCAATATGATTTCGGCAGACTCTTTCTGCTCGTCATTCAACTTGCTGCGATTCATCAGATCCGCCATTCCGATGATGCCATTCAGCGGAGAGCGGAACTCGTGACTCATGGTGGCAAGGAATCGGCTTTTTGCGGCATTGGCGCGCTTGGCACTATCGATAGCCGCATGCAGGTTTTTCAGCAATGGAATCAGGTATACCGGAATCGCGATCAGGGCGATCCAGAGCCCGACGGTAAGGTGCGGTATCTCGCGCCAAAATGGAGATATCGCCACCGCACAACTGAACGAAGCCAGCGAAAGTCCGATCGCAGCAAACAGGTAACGCGTTCCGTAACGCAGACCGTTGCCAATGGTGGTCCAGAGCAAAACCACGTACAGCGGTGACAGCAATTCGCCTTTCAAACTGAGAAAAATCGCCAGTGTCGTGTAGTCCGCGACCATGCCGATGCAACGCCGCGTATGCGAAACCCCGGGCTGCAAGGCAATGGCGGACAACAAAAACAAACCCACCAGGCTTTCAATCAGGATGACCGAAATGACAAAATTGCTGTCGCCTCCGTTGTCGCCGCGTTGAATTCGCAAGCTGAACAAATACGCCAGAATGAGCGCCGCGATTCCCAGCCGCACAATCGCCTGCTCGTGTTCGCTATCGGGCCTGTTGGCGAACTGTTTCCTGAAATAGTGAAGGAGGCCGGACATGCGGGGAACTCAGACTTAATGCGCCTTGGGCTTTAAATCTTGGACTGCATTGTAGATGGCCTGCAGATCTGGCTTGCGTGCCATCATCATATTGACGATCGTCGGGTCCAGTTTGGAGCCTGCCTCCGCTTGCACCATTTCAAGCGATTCTTCGAACCCGAAAGCGGGACGATAACTGCGCGGGCTGGTCAGGGCATCCAGCATGTCGGCAACTGCCGCAATTCTCGCCGCGACAGGAATTTCGATGCCTCGCAGACCTTGCGGATAACCGGAACCGTCCCAGTGTTCGTGGTGGCTCAATGCGATTTCCGCCGCCATTTGGAAAAGATTATTCCGGCTTCCCTGCAAAACGCTATGGCCGTGAACGGTGTGCGATTGCATCACGCTGCGTTCCTGCTTGCTCAACGGCTCCGGTTTGTTGAGGATGGCATCGGGTATCGCAACATTGCCGATGTCGTGCAGCCTAATGGCATTGGCGATATTGCGAACTTCGTCTTCTGCCAAACCTATGGCCTCGGCCAGGGAAACGGCGTATGAGGAAAGCACCTCGGAATGTGCCTGCGGATTCGCCTCGCGCAACTCGATCAACTTGGCCATCCGCAAAAACAATTCGCGTTCGCGGTATTCGATGTCACGCAATGCCGTATTGAGTTGATGCTCAAGCAGATAGCTGCGGTTTTTCTGCGACACCTGATGCTGCCGCATTTCGATCAGGCTTTTCAGTTTGGCCTTGAAGTCCAGCGGCTGAATCGGTTTGACGATGTAATCAATCACGCCGGCACTCAATGCCGCTTCGCGTACGTTCGCATCGCTCACAACGGAAATGAAAATGACCGGAATGTCGCGTTGCGATAATGGCCTGCGAAATCGGCGGACAAACTCCAGACCGTCCATCTTTGGCATGCGGAAATCGAGAATCAGCATATCCGGCGGATCTTTTTGCGAAAGCAGCAAGGCCTGCACCGGATCGGCGACATCCGAGACTTTAATCGTCTCGCTGATATCCTTTACGATGCTACGCAGCAAAGTCCTTTGCGACGCTTGGTCGTCCACGATCATGACATGCATGGCAACTCCGTTGCTGTCCACTTACTGGTTTCGACCAGCATACGCTGGTCACGGCCCACATGAAAAGGCTTTTGCAAGCATTTGATATGCAAAGGCCTAGTGTCCCTGAGGCCGCATGTATGGAAACAACAGGACATCGCGGATGGAAGCCGAATCGGTCAGCAACATCACCAACCGGTCGATACCGATTCCCAACCCGCCTGTCGGAGGCAGCCCCACTTCCAGGGCCCGTATGTAGTCGGCATCGAAATGCATGGCTTCGTCATCCCCGCCTTCTTTCTGCTCGACCTGGGCCTGGAAACGGGCAGCCTGGTCTTCGGCGTCATTCAGCTCCGAGAAGCCATTGGCAATTTCCTTGCCGTTGATGAACAACTCGAAACGGTCGGTCAACTCGGCGTCATGATCGTTGGCACGCGCCAACGGGCTCACTTCGACCGGGTGATCGGTAATGAAAGTCGGTTGAATCAGGGTGTGTTCGACGGTTTTCTCGAATACTTCAAGCAAAATCTTGCCCCAGCCGTAGCCTTTTTTCAGCTTGATGCCCAGACGCTCGCAATGCCCGGTCATGATATCGATATTGCGAAGATCTTCACGCTTGATGTCGGGGTTGTGTTCCAGCACCGCGTCGGTCATCGACCAACGACGGAATGCCGGACCAATATCGATCGCATTGCCTTCCCATTGCAACTCGGTGGTGCCGAGCACGTGTTTCGCAGTATCGCGAATCACGCCTTCGGTCAGGTCCATGATTTCGCTGTATGTGGCATAAGCCTCATAGAGCTCCAGCATGGTGAATTCAGGGTTGTGGCGCGTACTCACGCCTTCGTTGCGGAAGTTGCGGTTGATTTCGTAAATGCGCTCCATGCCGCCAACCGTGAGCCTTTTGAGATAAAGCTCTGGTGCGACCCGCAAATACAAATCCAGGCCCAGCGCAGTGTGATGGGTCATGAAGGGATTGGCGGTCGCCCCGCCGGGAA
>CAZPCE010000183.1:0-1634 GCA_964584915.1 uncultured Arenimonas sp.
AACGATGCGCTCTTGCCCGGTCAGCAATACCGTGATGCTGGATACAACAGTCCGAATATTCGCCCCGGTCGACATCACCACCAAACACATGATTCCCGGTCAGGCTGAAACCACTGATTTCCAGTACCAGTGCAAAGGCAACACCATGACGCTTTCGCACACCGATGCCAAAGTGAAAGGCAAACAGGTAATCTGGCATTTGTCGAGGGAGAAGTAGATTCCTGAAGTACAGGATGCGGCACGTAAACTCAATGCGCGATATCGACAAACCGAGTCAGAGTGATTTATCTGATGACAACCCTAACAATTTATTTAATTGAGTGAACCTGACCGCTTTTTCAGTGTTAAAGCCCTAAAAAGGAGCCCGTTTCAAATCTTGGGTGTCCGGGATTGTGCGACTCCCGATTCCTTGTAGGGAAATGCTGAACGCGGCGTCAGACGATGTGGGTTTGATGGGTGTCCGCAATTGTTGTCCAAATCTGGAGTCCAGGATTGTGTTACTTGACATCAACTTCGAATTGCTTGAAGCGTTCGTCGGCAACGCAAAAACCTTGTGATGCTAGCCATGGCGTTTTGGACTTGCGTTCCACAATGTCCGGGGCGGACAACCACGTTCCGTCATTTTGCTTGATATCGATTTTCAACCCGCATGTATTTTCTCCTTCGTTACTCAACACGCGGTACTCACGATCCGCTATTACCGGGAGGGTTATCGTGATTGCGCAATACTTGCCTTCACGCGCCCCTGCCGGCGAAAACGTATAAGTGGATCTAAAGGTAAACGGACGCGTTGCATCAACTTGTATTTTCAGATCCGAAGGGTCTTTAAAAAACGTCATGATTCGGTTCGTCGTGCAGCGATAAGGATTCAAAAATGCAACCCGTAGCGGCGGTTCCCCATAATTTTCATCATGAAAGCTCATCTTTGCCATAGGCCCACTCGTGGGTTCTTGATAGCGAAGTGGCCGGATTCCAGCTACGGCGGCTGAGCAAAAAAGCAACAAGCCTAGGGCAATATACTTTCTGCTATTTTCCATACGCATTCACTTCCACGAATTAATTGAGCTTGTATTTAGCATAGTGCCATAGGGTGCCTTTCAAAGGCACCTAATGGCCTTTTTTTTGCAGGCTTTCACCGAACTTAATTCTTTGTGTCCATTCCTTGTAGGGAAATCCTGAACGCGGCGTCAGGCGATGTGGGTTTGATGGGTGTCCACAATTGTTCTTTAAGCAAACCAGAAAAAAACGCCCCAATATTCGGGGCGTTTTTTATTGATGTCTTTGTAGGAATTTCTTGAATCGCTTGTCAGGCAATGTGGGTTTGATGGGTGTCCACAATTGTTGGCCTAATGAACGGCTGGATTGCTGTCAAGGTAGCCGCGCACGTCCTCCGCCTTTCTGCGATCGTCCACGGCGAGTAGGTCCTTGAGGATTGCGGTGTGACCTTGGCCCGCAAGCGCAATCACGCGCCGGCCCGGAGCGGCAGACTGTTGGATATTGGCGTACATGCGAAAATTGCGATGCCACCAACTCGCTGAAGCGTCCGCACCCGAGAAGCCGTCGCCGGCGCCGACCTCATTTGAGAGCAGGTACGAGCCCTTGTTGACAGCATCGCGGGCCGGGTCGTTGGCCAG
>CAZPCE010000183.1:1644-6139 GCA_964584915.1 uncultured Arenimonas sp.
CCAGGTGGAGCAGTTGCGCCAGCGATAGTGTCGATTGCTCCTGGTCTGCGGACTTCCCTAGTGACTGGTACAGCGCCTCCAACCTTTGCTTGGCCTGCGGGTCGTTCTTGTCCATGTAATCGAACATCGGTTGCGCATCCCAGCCTATCTCGTCTTCGTCGAAACAGGTGATGCGGGATAAGCCGGCGGCTTTCGCCACACGGAAGCCAATCTGGTAGGTCTCGTTGGAAGGTAGTTCGAAGCGGCCGGCCACGTAGTCACGAAACTTCTCGTCGAATTTGCCCTGATCGGCCGGGCTGCACTCAGCCAGCACGTCGGTCGGCCGGAACGCCGCAAGGCGCACGGCCATACCATTCAAGTAGGCCTGGTTCGGTGCCGTCATGACGTTAATGACCCGACTCTTGACCATGTCCCGGCCCGGGTTGGCGAAGTGGAACATGCCGACCAGCATCACGCGAGCTGGCTCAGCCGCAGGTTCCAACGCGGCCGCAAGCGCGGACGCACCGAGTAGCGAAACAGCAAGAGCAATTTTAAAAACGAATCTTTTACGCATGACGAGTTCCTGGTCTGAGTGCGCGCTGGCACGGGGTGATCGTGAGTTGGATGCACATATGTCAGCGATGGTTTAAGCGAAATCAGGCACGTGTCATTTTTTGCTTACATCTGGATCACAATCTTGCCCATATGCGCCGCCGATGTCAGATGCTCATAGGCTGCAATGGAATCGTCGAATGCAAATTTTCGATCAATGATTGGCGCGATCTTGTGCTTGAAGAGAAAATTATTGAGGTTCGTGTAATGTTCGACCGATCCAACGCAAATGCCATGAATGCTTGCATTCTTGAACTGGGGCGGCTGGACAATCGGGTTCGACGCAAAACCGGTAAGTACGCAAATCTGCGCGATGTTGCCAGAAAATGCGACCGCAAAAATTGAGCGCGAATAAGTTTCCGGTCCGCCTAATTCGAGAATACGGTCGACGCCTATTCCATAGTCGATTCGATTAAGCCAGCCAGTCTCAAATCTTGGGTGTCCAGAATTGTTCGGGGATATGGGTTTGATGGGTGTCCACAATTGTTTCTGGTTGGTGACAGTTACGATATCCTCTTTGAACCGCAACTCTGCGACGCACCGAGTTTGAATACGCCATCCATGGACGAGCAATTGGTTGCATTTGCCGAAAATGCCATTCGCGACTACATAGCCCGGCGCCCGGATAGCGCGGATACGCTCGAGGGCATTCATCGCTGGTGGATCCGTTGGCCAGACCTGGCCGAATCGCCCGTGGTAACCCAAATTGCGCTGGAGCGCCTTGAATCTTCAGGCGAAATCGAATCTGTCAGTGTTGGCAACCAGATCCTTTGGCGCCATCCGCGCAATCTACCCACGGCGCTTTGAGCGTAAATATTTCCCAAGTCGTAAGTCGAGGACACCTGGTCTGCCCGTAATTCAGAATATCCCGATACTCGACTGAGAATTTCTGGAAACTCTCGGGTGTCCTTGTCTTTTTGTCTTTTGACCCCTTTTTTGGTGTTGCATATTGTTATTCGATATGTGTATTATCGAATAACGATACACAAAAGGACCCTTCGATGACCCGTCTGCCCGCCACCGCCCTGACCCTTAGCCGTCCCGCCATCCTGGTGGCGATAGTGCTGAACCTGATCTACGGCGCCATGCTGATCGCCTTTCTCGTCGCCAGCTTCGTGCTGCCCGAGTGGCCGATGAAACCTCTGGGCTACGACCCGGCGACCATGCATGCCTACCTGCCGCTGGGCCTTCGTGCGATCGAGGTGCTGGGCCTGGTGCTGGTCGGGCTGGTGTACCTGATCCTGCGGCGTCTGCTCGCGATCGTCCACTCGGTGCGCAATGGCGACCCCTTCGTCGTCGAGAATGCGCAACGACTGCAGGCGATCGCGTGGTGTCTGCTGGGTGTCGAGCTGTTGCGCCTTGCCGTTGCCGCGATCGGCGCCGCGGTGGCCATCCACCAGGTCGGCAGCAGTGGATTCTCCCCGGTGCCCTGGCTCGCCATCCTGCTTCTGTTCGTACTGGCCGGCGTGTTCATGCGAGGGGCACGCATGCGCGCCGACCTCGAAGGCACGGTCTGACATGGCCATCCTCGTGCACCTCGACGAATTGCTGCATACGCGCCGCATGACGCTGACCGAATTGGCTGCGCGCATCGACATCACGGTCGCGAACCTGTCGATCCTGAAGACCGGCAAGGCGAAGGCGATCCGCTTCTCCACCCTCGAGGCCATCTGCGCGGCGCTCGAGTGCCAACCCGGCGAGCTGCTCGCCTTCGACCCGTCGTTGCCGATGTCCGACGACTAAGCAAAAACAACCACAAGGAGATCCACATGAACATGCGCATCCTGCGCAGGGCCTGCTTCGCCCTGCTTTTGACCCTCGGCACCCACGCGACCGCAGGCGAGGCCATGCCTTCGCCCTTCCTCGACGCCAAGCCCTGCTTCAGCCTTGGCTACGACGACTTCATGGCCCGGCTTGCAGGTAGTGACGCCGCAAAGATGGCGATGATCCAGAAGAAATTCCCGCGCGCCCAGTACGAGCACGCCCAGCAGCGCTTCGACTGCAACGCGATCCGCTACGAGAGCGACGGCCTGACCATCCTGGGCTGGATGGTGGCACCGAAGGCTGCGCCGGACGGAAAAAAACTGCCGGTCGTGATCTTGAACCGCGGTGGCAACGGCAGCACCGGCGCGTTGAAGTTCGTGGAACTGTTTAGCCATGCATTTCCGCTCGCCGACCAAGGCTTCCTGGTGCTCGCGAGCCAGTACCGCGGCGTGACCGAAACCGAGCCGGCAAAGTTTGGCGCCGATGAATTCGGCGGCGCCGACGTCAACGACGTGCGCAAGCTGATCGCGCTGGCGCGGCAAGTCCCCGGCGCCGATCCGGACAACATCTTCCTGCTCGGCTTCAGCCGCGGCGTGATGCAAGGCTATCTGGCAGCGCGCAACCGCAACGAAATCCGCGCCATGGCGATGGTCAACGGCGTGGTTGACCTGCAGGCCGACCTCGTCTTCCGCCCGGAAATGGAAAATGTGTATCGCGAGCGCATTCCCGGTTACGGCGAGCGCAAGGTGCAGCTACTGCGCGATCGTTCCGCACTGGTCTGGGCCGAGGAACTGCCAAAGGCCGCACCGATCCTGCTCATGCATGGCACTGCGGACGAGCGCGTCGCGCCCGAGAACGGACCGAAGATGAAACAGCGACTCGACGCCCTGCAACGCCCGAACCGGCTGATCATGTTCGAGGGCGCGGACCACTTCCTCGATCCGGCGAAGGTGGTCGCCGAGGCGGTGGCCTGGTTCCGCGCCAATCTGCACTAAAGCTCCGATCGCGTGCGACTAAAACTCCCCCTCGCGAATTTCTACTGGATCGCGGGCGGGGAGATGCGCGCCCCTAGCCATCAGTCAGGCTTCACCCCCCACACCGGGATATTCCGAATTATCGGGGCGAACTAACCTGACCACTTTTTTATGTGGGTTTGATGGGTGTACACAATTGTTGCAAGCGGATCTTTAAGCAAACCAGAAAAAAAAACGCCCCAATATTCGGGGCGTTTTTTATTGATGTCTTTGTAGGAATTTCCTGAATCGCTTGTCAGGCAATGTGGGTTTGATGGGTGTTCACAATTGTTGGAGCAATTGTTGCCCTATTTTTCGGCCTCACACCTTGTCCAAACCATGCCATGTGCGGCCACTTGACTCAGTGACAAGCACAGCATACGAACGAACTACCTTACCTGCGGACGACTTAGCCATATCCAAGAGCTGAGTGCGCGTAGCAACTCCGTCATAGCTGTACTCAGCGGGAGGCATTTTGTAGCGCGTACCGTCATCAGAGCTAATGATGTCAGTAATCCCCTGAGCCGAAAGATGTTTATACATCTTCACGTAATCATCCCAAGTTGCATCATGCAGTTCTATTCTAATTGTGTAACGTGCCATTAAAGTCTCCTCATAAAAAATGAATACATCCCAAAGCCGACAAATGCCCTCAAGTACTATGCCGTTGAAAACTGCCATTGATGGAGTCGAATAGCTTTTTCCTCAAGATGATCTCGAATTGAATAAATTAAGGCCGCAAGTCGTCGAGGATCTCTTATTAGTCCAACCTTATGCTCGCCGTCATGAATATCTTCACCGTCAAGATGGTCATAAACAAGAACCCTGAGTCTACGACCTCGATCTACAGATTCGGTTACGCAGCAAAGTGGTTGGAATGCAGACGCGAGAATTCTTGTAGCAGTATCAATTGGTACAGTTGCCATAAAGGCACATCCTTACAATTAAACAATCAAAATAGTGGATAGTGAGAGTTGAAATGCTATTTGAAACCGGCCTTCCTGAATGCGTCTTTTAGGTCCTTTTCAATTTTTGATTTGACCTTCTTTGCTGCGTCACGCATAACCTGTCCGTAAGTTCCGGACGCTCCGCACTTAGAGCACTTAACAGTGTCGGAGTCTTGCGGG
>CAZPCE010000184.1:0-6079 GCA_964584915.1 uncultured Arenimonas sp.
CTCGACGATTTGATGAAAGTGAAGGCGATCGCGATTCCCGGCGCCATCGTGCAAATCCTGGTTGCAACGCTTTTGGGCTGGGCATTGGCACTGTGGCTGGGTTGGTCGCATGTCGAAGGCATTGTGTTCGGACTGGCTCTTTCGGTAGCGAGCACGGTGGTGTTGCTGCGCGCACTCGAAGACAATCGTCTGATAGAAACACAACGAGGCAAAATTGCGATCGGCTGGCTGGTCGTTGAAGATCTGGTCATGATTCTTGCCTTGGTGATTCTGCCGGCAGTCGCCATGGGCATGCATCCCGAACTTTCTACTGCCGCCGCCAAACCACTATGGTTGTCGTTGCTGATAACGCTCGGCAAACTGGGATTGTTCGTTGCCCTGATGCTGATAGTCGGCAAGCGCGCGATCCCCTGGACGCTGGAAAAGGTCGCAGGCAACGGTTCGCAGGAACTCTTTACGCTGGCGGTGCTCGCCATCGCACTGGGTGTTGCGTTTGGGTCGGCAAAATTATTCGGTGTTTCATTCGCGCTGGGCGCTTTCTTTGCGGGCATGTTGCTCAATGAATCCGAGCTCAGCCACAAGGCGGCCTCCGATACCTTGCCGATGCGCGATGCTTTCGCAGTCTTGTTCTTCGTTTCGGTCGGCATGCTGTTCGACCCGCGCATCCTGATCGAACAACCTTTGCCGGTTATCGCGACCTTCATCATCATCACGCTGGGAAAGTCCGCAGCCGCGTTTTTGATCGTGCGTTTGTTCGGCCATCCGAAATCCACCGCATTCACCATTGCGGCAAGCCTGGCGCAGATCGGCGAATTCTCTTTCATTCTCGCCAGTCTCGGTGTCGGCCTGAAATTGTTGCCGGAACAAGGGCGTGACTTCATCCTTGCCGGCGCCCTGCTGTCGATCGTCGTCAATCCGATGATATTCACCGCACTGGCGCGCTGGCAAAAACGCCGGAAAATGCAGATAAAGGATTCCGACGCTCCGGAAACACCGTTGAAAAACCATGCAATCGTGATTGGCTACGGGCGCGTCGGCAAACACCTCGCGAAACTACTGCAGGAACGCGGCGTCCAACTGGTCGTGGTGGACAGCAATGGCGACCTGGTCGAGCAGGCGCGCGCCAAAGGCCTGACCGCGATCCGGGGAAATGCGGCATCGGCAGAATTGCTGAACGAATTATCGGTGGCGACCGCGACGCATGCATTGATCGCGATTCCCAATGCCTATGCAGCCGGCGAAATCATTGCCCGCATGCGGGCCGCGAATCCGGCTATCAGTATTTTGGCAAGAGCCCACAGCGATTCCGCTGCCCGGCATTTTTTCGAGCGCGGTGCCGACGGCGCCGTGTTGGCAGAAAGGTAACTGGCACACAGCATGGCGGAAATGGTGTTGAACGACCCCTCTCTAATGAAGACGGGCAAATAAATCCCGTTGCAGGTTTGAGAGCCGTGTCAAATTTCCAGGCACCGTCGTAAACGTGGACTATCGGAGCGGGCAGACTGGCTTTATTATCGGATTTCGCCAACCGAACGATCACTCTATGCCACGCTGGCTCTGGATCACATTAGCGCTTTCGATATCACTGCTTTGCTGGCTCGGCCTGAGTTCGCCCGATGTGCCGCAAATGGCGTCGACCAGTGCCGACGGAACAAGCGGATGCCCGATGCCGGACAAGTTCAAGCGCGCCGACAAGCCATTGCAATCGGATATCGATAGCCGGATTCAACCGATTCGCATCGGCGAATCAACGGCAATTCCATTGGCCGGCTTCAGCCTGCAGGCCCGTGTACTCTCGCGGGAAAATTACTATATGGGTACCGAAGCGGAATTTTCACCGACGGATTTGGCACTGGGCTGGGGCCCGATGTCAGAGCCCGGCATGGCGAAAAAATTGAACGTTACCCAATCGGGTCGCTGGTACCGTTATAGCTGGGGCAGCGAAGGTCCGCCAATCGAGCAGAGCGAAATCATTTCCCATAGCGCCAACATGCATATGATGCCTGCGAACAATTCCGTTGCGGCTTCGTTGAAAAATATTTCTGCCGACGACGTGATCGAACTGGACGGCTGGTTGATTCGCATCGAAAAAAACGACGGCTGGCGCTGGCAAAGCTCGCTATCCAGAAGCGATAGCGGTGACGGCGCCTGCGAGGTTGTGTATGTGTGTTCCATTCAAGTGAAAAGATAAACCGGCAACATTGGCGCGAATTTTCCCTTGTTCAGGGCTCGCCCTTGCTTGGCTTTGGTGGTTCACGTTCTGCTTCGGACAACCAACTCTGCATGGCCGGCAATCGGTAGATTGCTTCGACGTAGCTTCGGGTGTTTTCATCCATTGCCACACCGTAAGCCTTGAAGCGAACGCAGACTGGCGCAAACATGGCATCAACGATGCCGAACTCGCCGCATAAAAAATCGCCGTCGCTGCCGAAGCGTGTCCGCAAATCCAGCCACAGGGCCTGGATTCGGGCGATGTCCCGATCGGCGTCTTCGTTCCAGCGATAATCATCCGCCCGTCGGTGGCAGTTCATGGGCAGTTGGCTGCGTAAAGCGGCAAAACCAGAATGCATTTCAGCCGATGCCGAACGTGCAGCGGCACGGGTCTTCAAATCCCCGGGCCAGGCTTTGCCATCCAGATAGCGTTCATTGACCACTTCGCAAATGGCAAGCGAATCCCAGATGGTTTCGTCGCCGGTACGCAAAACGGGCACTCTTGCCGTCGGCGAAAAACTACCGATGCACTGATAAAACTCCGGCGTATCCAAGGGCAAATTGATTTCGTTGAACGGCAGCTCGAAGTAGGACATCAGCAGCCAGGGTCGCAGGGACCATGAAGAGTAGTTTTTATTGCCGATTACCAACTCAAGAGTCATAGCGTGCCGCTGCTGATTGCCTGGATTTGATTGCCGCCATATTGCCTTGCCTTGGCCAAAGCCGAAGCCGTGCGGTCGAGCATCATTTTGCTATTGCGTTCGCCCGGTTGCAGATGACTGACGCCAACGCTGAGCGTGAATTTCATCGCCGGTGCCGACGGCGCCTTTACCCGATTGGCCACATTGCACAGGCGTTGCGCCTGCTCGCGCGCCTGCCCGATATTCCTGTCCGGCATCAGCACGACAATATCTTCGTCGTCGAAACGTGCCATCGTCACGCCGTAGTCCACTTCATCATTCATCGCGGTGACCAGCGCCTGCAGGATTTCCCTTTTCAGCGCCGGATTGCCGGAAGTATTCTGGGTAAAGTTGTCGATGCTTACACGAAGCAGCGCCAGTTGTTTTTGCTGCAATATCGCCGCTTCGATCAGGCGTTTGAGAATGTCGTCGAATTTTTCGCGATTGTACAAACCGGTCTCGACGTCCATTTCCTTCGCATGGCGCGCCAGCATTGCTTCTGCGGCGTCATCGCCAGCCGTCGTGGCGAGTGCGGCAAATTCCGCACCGATATCCATTTCAAGTTCCGAATAATTCCGGTCGGAATGCCGTTCGACGATCAACGCGCCCCAACCCGGCTTTGCGATCGGCAACGGAATGACCGCCAAGCTGACCTCCTGCAACGGGCCTTCCGGTCCGTCGAAATCCAGTCTTATCTGCTGCGGCGCCGTCATGCGGCTCAGGTTTTTCAGCATATTGCTTCGCTGGTTGATCAACGAGGCATAACGTTCGGTCGCCGACTTTGGCTCGACGATAAGCAAATCGGCATTGTGGTAATTTTTCGCGATCACGGCCGATGCCAGTTGCGGCAATACCGGCTTCAAGCCTTCCAGCAGGCGGCGATAGGCAATCCACTCGACATCGCCCTCGTTTGCGTTCTGGAGTGCCGACTGCAATCCTGCCATCAACTGTGCGCGGGCATTGGCGACCTTTTGGTCCGCCGTCAATTCCGGAGCAGGCATCGCGCGACGTAATTGGCGGCCCCTGTTCTGCAAAACGGCGCGCAGCCAAGGCAACAACAGGTAAACCGCCATCAGAACCATGAAAATGACTTCGAAACCGTACAAATTCATGCGAGTGGAAGGCAAGCTTTGCTTGAATACCAGACTGGGGGCCCACAGTGCCGCAAACAGTCCAAAAGATACGATCATCGCGGACCAGCGGCTGGAACGCACATCGAACAGATAGATGCACATCGCGACGCCAATACATATGGTCCAGATAACGGCCGTGATCAACTGCAGACTGGGCACGCTGAAGGTACTGGTCAGCGCAAGAAGGACGGAAATGAGCATAAGGGCCAACGCAGAACGCGTAACCCAGGTCGCACCGTCCGGCCAGCGGGCATGGAAGCCGGAAAAATAATTTGTTGCCGACAGGAATGGAGCGGCAGCCATTACCAGCAATGCATAGGCCAGTGAAGGCTTGTTGATGAATTCCGTTTTCAGAAACAAGGGAAGATGGGTGTTGTAGGCGAAAAAACCGAACAATCCGATCAACAAGGTCAGGCTCACCAAAATTGCCTGCGACTCGGCCACCCTGAGCTGCCGGAAGATAGCCAGGCATATCAGCGCCAATATCGACAAATACAGGTACACAAAAAACGAATCGTCGCTTGCGGACTGCAGCGCCTGCAGGTCTGAGCTCAATAACTGCGGATGCAGATGGACATAGCCCAGTGTTTCTATTTCCGCATAGAGAACCGAACCATCGCCTATCGCTGGCGCAAGCAGGAAAACGATGCGCGTTGGCCATTGGCCCTGCATATTTTCCAGATGGGGCGTCCGGCTGGACTGCAAGGGTATGACCGATATTTTTTTACCGCTCTTGTCCACCTGATACAGGGTTATGGAACGAACTCCCTGTCGTTCGAAACTCAAGGTCATTGGTCCGGCATCCGCCGGCAGCGCCACTTTCATGCGTAACCAATGTTTTTCCTGGGGTCTGCCGACGATCGAGAATTCGTTCGTGACGATCGGGCTGAGGCTTACCTGCTCGACGCCCGACAATATTTCTTCGAGACGGACATGGCTGGGACTGACGCCGAGGCTAAGCCCGAGATCCACTTGCGCTGTTTGTGCGGGAACCTGTGCAGGTGCAACCTCGGGCTTGGCGACCGCGGCATGCGCCAAACCGCAGATACACGAACCAGCCAGTAATAACGCACCTATCAAAGTCCGAGCTCTATGCACGATACGTCTCCCTCAGTCCGGCAAGTGTGCCGTAAAACCGGCCAGAATCAAAAGCCCCGCCTCTGATAAAGGCGAATTATCGGGAAAACACCCGCCTGGGTCGCCGCAGAGGCTAAAATGGCGGGATATTGAATGTCATTAAATACGAGCCCCATGAATCACAACGTCACCGCCCCGTCCGATAGCACACCCGAGAAAACCGATTTTATTCGTCAAATCATCCGCGAGGATCTGGCCTCGGGCAAACATGCGCAAATTCGCACGCGGTTTCCGCCGGAACCCAACGGCTACCTGCATATCGGGCACGCGAAAGCCATTTGCCTGAATTTTGGCATAGGCGCCGAATTTGGTGGCCTGGTAAATTTGCGCTTTGACGATACCAACCCGAGCAAGGAAGATATCGAATACGTCGAGTCGATCCAGTCCGACGTGAAATGGCTCGGTTTTGAATGGACCGAATTGCGGCATGCATCGGATTACTTCGAAACATTTTACCTTTGCGCCGAAAAACTGATCGAAGACGGCAAGGCCTTTGTCTGCGATTTGAATGCCGAACAAGTCCGCGAATACCGCGGCAATTTGAATGAACCGGGAAAAAATTCGCCGTACCGCGATCGCAGCGTCGAGGAAAACCTCGATTTGTTCCGTCGCATGCGCGCCGGTGAATTCGAAGACGGTGCCCGTACGCTTCGTGCAAAAATCGACATGAGCAGCGGCAATATCAATTTGCGCGATCCGGCAATTTACCGTATTCGCCATGTGTCGCATCAAAATACCGGCAATGTCTGGTGCATCTATCCGATGTATGACTATGCGCATTGCATTTCCGATGCACTTGAAGGCATTACCCATTCCCTGTGCACGCGGGAAGTCGAAGACCACCGCCCGCTCTACGACTGGTGTATCGACAACAGCGATTTGGCCAGCCATGCGCCGCTTTGGCAAAACCTGGTCGAC
>CAZPCE010000185.1:0-6048 GCA_964584915.1 uncultured Arenimonas sp.
GGCACCAGATCTTCCAGCAAAATGCCGAATTGTTCGGCATCGTCGTCATCCATGCCGTCCAGCGAACGGAATTCTGCATCCATCAAGGCTGCTGCGGCGATTTCATGGCTTTCATAGACCAGTGTATTGCCGGTCGAATCGAAGACATGGGCAATGCCGCTGTCGAATACGCGCAGACGCGCCCAAACGAGTTGACGGTGAAAAATCGTCAGCCACCACTGTTCGTGTTCGATGATGAATTCGTCCGGGTTTTGTTCTTTTTCGAAATTGTCCGACATGACTCTTGACCTCAATTTTTGAATGCAATGGCGACGGCCGTCCCGATGATGCCGAGCAGCGTTATCCAGCCCATTACGGCAGCATTACCGGCAAACAGATTCATGCCGGAGTCCTTGAATTTCCTGAAACTAAAACACATCAGCCACCAGCTATAGGACATGCCGCCATCCTCGGTGCCGCTTTCGAATTCGTACTTTTTGTCGAGCTGATGCCGATACGCCAGCACGCGAAAACCGAAATGGCCGGGCCCCGCGGAGCCTGTTAAACCGAGGAAAAGAAAAAGCCAGATGGAATTCATGCGTTTTGCTTGTTAATACGTCGCCGAACCGGGGGCGCGCGGATACGGGATGGCATCACGGATATTTTGCAGGCCGCAGACATACACCATCAGACGTTCGAAACCGAGGCCAAAGCCGCAATGCGGCACGGTGCCGTAACGGCGGAAGTCGCGGTACCACTCATAATGCGAAGGTTCCAGACCAAACTGCAGCATGCGCGAATCGAGAATATCCAGACGTTCTTCGCGTTGGCTGCCGCCGATGATTTCGCCGATGCCCGGCGCCAATACATCCATCGCCGCAACGGTTTTGCCGTCGTCGTTCAGGCGCATGTAGAACGCCTTGATTTGCTCGGGATAATTGGTAACCACGACCGGGCGACCGATATGTTTTTCAGTCAACCAGCGCTCGTGTTCGGTTTGCAGATCCAGACCCCATTCAACCGGATAGTCGAATTTCTGGCCGGATTTTTGCAGCAGGGTAATAGCTTCGCTGTAATCGATGCGCTCAAACGGCGACCTGATGAAATTTTCCAGTTTGGCGATCGCGCCTTTTTCGACGCGCTCGTCGATGAATTGCATGTCGTCCATGCGTTCGTTCAACACGGCCTTGAAAATATATTTCAGGAAGGCTTCGGCCAGATTGGCGTCGTCGTTCAAATCGGCGAACGCCATTTCAGGCTCGATCATCCAGAATTCGGCCAAATGTCGCGTCGTGTGGGAATTTTCTGCGCGGAAGGTCGGGCCAAAGGTATAGACCTTCGACAATGCCAGGCAGAAAGCTTCGACATTCAATTGACCCGACACGGTCAGGAAAACTTCCTTCCCGAAAAAATCTTTCGAGAAATCTATTTGGCCTTTGTCCGTGCGCGGCAGGTTCATCATGTCCAGCGTCGAGATGCGAAACATTTGACCGGCGCCTTCAGCATCAGAGGTCGTAATGATTGGCGTATTGACCCAGTAGAAGCCTTCTTCATGGAAGAAACGGTGAACCGCTTGCGCCATGCAATGACGCAATCGAGTTACGGCACCGAACAGGTTCGTGCGTGGACGCAAATGCGCCACTTCGCGCAAAAATTCGAGTGAATGCGGTTTTGGCTGGATCGGGTAGGTTTCCGGATCATCCACCCAGCCCGCGACTTCGATTTTCGATGCCTGAATTTCAAAACTTTGTCCTTGGCCCTGCGATGCCACCAAAATGCCGGTCGCAATGACGGAGCAGCCTGCGCTCAGGCGTTTAATTTCGCCTTCGTAATTCGACAAGAGGGCCGGCGCGACCACCTGGATGGCGTCAAAGCAAGAGCCGTCGCTTACATTCACGAAGCTCAAGCCAGCCTTGGAATCGCGACGGGTTCTCACCCAGCCACGAACGGTTACCTCGCTGCCGGCAACCACTTTGCCAGCGAGCGCCTGTTGAATACTGACGACGGCCATCCTTGAATCCTTGAAAAAAGAGCTTATCTAAGCCCTTAAGAATAACCTTTACCGGCCCATTCACGTAATACCGTTATAATTCGCCCAACGGAATCGAGTACAAAATCATGGCTGTCACCTTAAGTTCCAACGCCTTAGCCCGGGTTCGCGAATATCAGGCTCAAACACCAGGTTCGATCGGTTTGCGCTTCGGCGTGAAGAAAAGCGGCTGTTCCGGTTGGGCCTATGTCATTGATATGGCGCAGGATCGCAAGCCGGATGACTGTGTATTCCTGCAGGACGGCATTGAAGTACTGGTCGATCCGGCAAGCCTGCCGCAGGTGGATGGCACCGAAATCGATTTCGTGAGCCAGGGTTTGAACCAGCAATTTGTCTTCAAGAATCCGCGCATGGCCGGTGAATGCGGCTGTGGTGAAAGCTTCACGACCGAAGAATCCGCCCTCTAATCGAGTCAATGAAGCCGACTTTCTTTAAAAAGCCCGGCGATTTTCAAGCCTGGTTGGCCAAACATCATCACGATCACAAAGAGCTGCTCGTTGGTTTTTACAAGAAAGACTCGGGAAAACCGAGTATCACCTGGCCAGAATCGGTCGATGAAGCGCTTTGTTATGGCTGGATTGACGGAGTACGCAAGTCATTTGACGAGATCAGCTACACGATCCGGTTCACTCCGCGCAAATCCACCAGCATCTGGAGTTTGGTCAATATCAAAAAAGTCGAGGTCCTAACGGCCGAAGGCCGAATGCAGGCGGCTGGAATCCGGGCCTTTTCCGCCCGAAAAGACAGCAAGTCCGGCGTTTACGCCTTTGAACAAAAGCCGGTCGATTTGCCCGAGGCGTTCGTGAAAATCTTCAGTAAAAACAAGGCTGCATGGGCGTTTTTCCAGGTCCAGCCGCCTTCCTATCGAAGAACCCTGATTTGGTGGGTGGTTAGCGCCAAGCAGGAAACCACTCAAAAGTCGCGCCTAAGCAAGCTGATCGAAGCTTCGGCCCAGAGCCTGCGTTTGCGGTAGCCGGAATCAGGCCCAAAACTTCTTTTAATTCTTATACTTGCTTGCGCTAGGCGTGTTCCGGCTGGCATAATATGCGGCTCCCTGATCAGCTGCATCTCAGGGACCCTTGCTCCACGACCAGCTTTATTTTCAATGTCGGGGGCTGTTTGGCCGAAAGGCCGCATCCTTAAGGAATTAACCATGCGTCATTATGAAGTCGTATTCATGGTCCATCCGGACCAAAGCGAACAAGTGCCAGCCATGATCGAGCGTTACAAATCGCTGATCGAAACCGATGGCGGCAAGATCCACCGTCTGGAAGATTGGGGCCGTCGTCAATTGGCTTATCCAATCGCCAACCTCGTCAAAGCCCATTACGTTCTGATGAACATCGAATGTGGCCAAAAAGTCTTGGCAGAACTGTCCGACAGCTTCCGTTACAACGACGCCGTATTGCGTCACGTTGTACTGAAAACCGAAGAAGCCGCCACCGAACAATCTTTGATCATGAAGAACAAAGATGAAAAAGGTGACCGTCGTCGTCGCGATGACGATGTGATGTTGGGTGATGCCGATGGTGTTGATGCAGACGCCGACGTTGAATCCGAAGTCGATGCTGTTTAAGCCAGGAGCCTGACATGTCTAAATTTTTCCGCCGCCGTAAATTCTGCAAATTCACCGCAGAAGGCATTACGCATATCGATTACAAAGATCTGAACACTTTGCGCCAGTACCTGACCGAGAACGGCAAAATCGTTCCTAGTCGCATCACCGGCACCAAGGCCAAATATCAGCGCCAGCTGACGTCGGCAATCAAGATCGCACGCGAACTCGCGTTGATCCCGTATTGCGACAACCACAATATCTGATTAATCACCGTCCTTACGGACAGCTACAGTTGCGGGGTTCGCCCCGCTAACGTAACGGAGTAATGAAATGCAATTGATTCTCTTACAAAAAGTGACCAACCTCGGTGGTCTCGGCGACCAAGTCGACGTGAAGCCGGGCTATGGCCGTAACTTCCTGATCCCGACCGGCAAGGCAGTTCCTGCCAATGCCGCCAACATCGCCACGTTCGAAGCCAAGCGCGCCGAATACGAAGCAAAAGCCAATGCAACACTGGCGGCTGCAGAAGCACGCAAAGCCGCACTTGATGGCGCAACAGTGACCATCAATGCCAACGCTTCGACCGAAGGCAAGCTGTTCGGTTCGGTTGGCGCCCGCGATATCGCGGAAGCCTTCACGAAAGCCGGCCATAAGCTGGAAAAAGCCGAAGTCATCATGGGCGAAGGTGCAATCCGTCGCACCGGCGAATTCGACGTAGTCGTGCATCTGCATGCCGACGTTGAAGTCAAAGTTAAGGTTATCGTGGCTCCAGAAGCTTAATTGTCTTTTGAAGTTCAATGAAAAGCCGCCGAAAGGCGGCTTTTTGTTTGTGGTCGCAATATTTGAGATATACATCTGTTATCCACAGGGTTATCTGCAACTGCTTGTCCCAAATCAACGTAGCATCACTACTCGAACAATTGGTAATTGAATTCCTATGTCAGCACGCCCCGATTCCATTCGATCCGACAACAAACTCGAAGCGCTACGCTTGCCGCCGCAATCGGTGGAAGCCGAACAGGCGGTGATCGGTGGTTTGATGCTGGCACCGGAGTCGCTGAATATCCTTGGCGATGCCTTGTCGGAAGAAGATTTCTATCGCCGTGACCACCGTCTGATTTATCGCGGTATCCGCGAGCTGGCGGAAAAAAACAAACCTTTCGATGCCGTGACCCTGGGCGAATGGTTTGAAGCCAATAACCTGTCCGAACAAATCGGTGGCAATGCCTACCTGATCGAGTTGGCGAGTACCACGCCATCTGCCGCGAACATCAAAGCCTATGCCGAAATCGTGCGCGAAAAATCGGTGCTGCGCCAATTGATTGAAGCCGGAACCGAAATCGTCAACGACAGCTTCCGTCCTGATGGCCGCGAAGTGACTGAATTGTTGGCAAAAGCAGAGCAGCACGTATTCAAAATTGCCGAGCAGGGCGAGCGCGGCAAAAAAGGTTTTGTTCCGGTTCGCACTGCTATGGTCGAAGCCTTCGAACAGTTGCGTCAGCGCTATGAAAACCAGGGCGCGATTACCGGCTTGCCGAGCGGTTTCCACGATCTCGATAACCTGACCTCCGGCCTTCAAAATTCCGATCTGATTATTCTGGCCGCACGTCCGGCGATGGGTAAAACCACGCTGGCCTTGAACATCGCCGAGTTCGCCGCGCTGAAAACCAAGAAAGCGGTGGCGGTGTATTCGATGGAAATGTCGTCCTCGCAATTGGCCTTCCGCCTGATTTCATCGATTGGCAGAATCAATGCCCAACGTTTGAAAACCGGCATGCTGGAAGACGAAGATTGGTCACGCGTGAACATGGCGATCAAGATGCTGTCGGAAGTGAAAATATTTATCGACGATACGCCGGCCTTGTCGCCTTATGACCTCGCATTTCGTGCCCGTCGTTTGAAGCGCGAGCATGATCTTGGCCTGATCGTGGTCGACTACTTGCAGTTGATGCAGGTGCCCGGCAACAAGGAAGGCCGCGTCAACGAAGTCTCGGAAATCTCGCGTTCGTTAAAAGCCTTGGCGAAAGAATTGAATATCCCGATTATCGCTTTGTCGCAGTTGAATCGTGGCCTGGAAAGCCGCACCGACAAACGTCCGATCATGTCCGACTTGCGTGAATCCGGCGGTATCGAGCAGGACGCCGATATCATCATGTTTATCTATCGCGACGATTATTACCACAAGGATTCGGCGGAGAAGGGTTTGGCCGAAGTCATCATCGCCAAGCATCGTAACGGCCCGACCGACACCATTAAACTGAAATTCTTTGGCGAATACACCCGCTTCGATAATCTGGCGCGGGATTCGATGGGCAGTTTTGAATAGTGAGGTGAGACCGACGGGAGTCGGGATGCGCCTAATTGATACAAAGTCCCGACTTCCGTCGGTCCTACCTCTACACTTTATAGGCTAAGGTCAAGGTGTTGAGATGCACACGCTCTTCATCGCGCAGGAACGGCG
>CAZPCE010000186.1:0-6041 GCA_964584915.1 uncultured Arenimonas sp.
CAGGTATTGAGTTTCCTGCCGTACCTGCTGATTCTCACCGCGTTTCTCGGTGGCGCCTATTTGATCATCGACGTCACCGCCGGCGAGCGCGAACGGCAATCGCTCGAACCCTTGCTGGCGACTCCGGCATCGCGCACCGCGATCATGAGCGGAAAAATTCTTGCCGCCTGTGCGTTCGGCATGATGAGCCTGATCATCAGCCTGATGGCGTTCAAGATTTGCTTCCTGTTTTCCACCGGGCTTGGCGTGAAAGTGGAATTGTTGATGAGCACCATTTTGCTGTTGCTGGTCGTGCTGATTCCGATTTTGCTGGTGGGTGCCTGCCTGCTGACGCTGATTGCGGCCAGCGTGAAAAGCGTGAAAGAAGCGCAAAGCTACATGAGCGTGCTGATGATGTTACCGCTGCTGCCGACGATTATCCTGATGGTGAACCCGGTCAAAAACCAGATCTGGATGTTTGCGGTTCCGTTTTTGTCGCAGAACCAGATGATTCTCAAATTGGTACGCGGCGAGAACATCAGCAATATGGAATGGGGCGTGTATTTATCGGCTGGCCTGGGGCTGGCTGGCATTTTGTGGAGTATTGCCGCACGAATGTACCACCGTGAAAAACTCGCGATCAGCGCCTGATCGTTACCACCAACCTTTACCGAAAGGAATTTCCATGGGTGTCTTGTTCTGGTTGCGTCGTTTCTTCGTGGTGTTTTGCATTGCCTTTGCCGTGATCATCAGCGCGCATTTACTCCGTGGACACGCAGTTGCGTATTCACTTTCGGAAAGCCTGCTTTGGGCAATGATCAGCGCGAATATTTTTACCGCTTCGCGTATTCACCAATCCCGCAAGGGTATTGGCTGCGCTCTATGCAACGACATTCCGGGAACGCAGAAAAGTTGATATCGCGTTTCGGTGATTGGCATGTGATCGACATAAAAAAGCCCGGCATTGCCGGGCTTTTTTTGCGCTTTGGTTTGAATCAGTTGAAGTTGAAGTTACGACGCACGGTGCGTGGTTCGTCCAATGGCTGGAATTGCCATTTGCGTACCGTCGTTTGCACGCCGCGTTCAAACACGCCGCGCGGGGTGGCTTTTACGACGCGCACATCCGATACCGAACCGTCACGATTGACGACGAACTCCACTTCGATGCTTCCGGTAGTACCCGAGCGCAACGCTTCGGCCGGATAGGCCGGCTGCGGCGTGCTGATCGCAACCAGGGAGCTGTTGCTTGCCGCAGGACGTGCTGGCGTTGTTGCAGGCGGTGCCGAAACCACCGGCGCCGGTGGGCGAACTTCCGGTGCGGGCGGACGAACTTCCGGTGCCGGCGGGCGCGCCACTTCAGGTGCCGGAGTCGCGACTGTCGGTGTTTTTGTTGCCGCAGCTGCCTTGGCGGCATCGTCGATTGCCTTTTGTTTCGCAAGTTCCGCCAGACGTTTTTCGTCTTCGGTACGTTTGGCATCATCCACCAAGCGTTGCGCCGCGTTGGCTTTACCGGTGGTAATGGCTTCGGCGATACGCGGCAATGCCGGCGCCTGCGGATCGGCGCGTTCGAGCAGGGCGCGTAAACGTTCTGCTTCGACGAAATCGTAACGGCCGATCGCTTGTTCGGCGGCGATCACGGTATAGGGCATCAAATCCATCAAGGCGCTTTCGCTGTTGGCATCCGGCTTGTCGCTCTTCTTGCGAAGCGCCAGGTAATACTCCATCGCATTGTCGCCAGCCGGCGCATACAGACGCTGTTCCTTGAACGCCGTCGCGGCGCGCTTGCGCAATTCTTCAACGGGCAAGGCGGCCAAGGCAGCTTCCGCTGCTTGCGCAGCCTGCGCTGCTTTCGCGATCTGCGCGTCGGCCTGCGCTGCGGTATCGGCAGCACTCGGAGTGGCCGGGGCTTCATCCTTTTTACAGGCGGTAAGACCCATACCCAGGGCAATCAAGAGGGCGCAGGGTAATAGATGTTTCTTGGCGTTGATCGATTTGCTCATAGTGGTCACTTGGGTAAGGGCTAAGTTGTGGAAATACGGTTCTTGAGGTGCTCAGCACATTAAAGTTTGGCCTATTTGTCAAGTTTTTTCCGTATCGTGCATCACGGTATACCACGCTGACGTTATTTACCGATGCAAAAACTTGCAAATATCTTGCCCAATAAAGCATCTGCGTCCATCTGGCCGGTTATTTCCCCGAGCGCCTGATGACTGTCGCGCAACTCATGGGCTGCCAGTTCGCCCTGTTTCTGCGCTAATTGCTGCTCGGCCAGAACGAGCGATGCATTTGCCCGGACCAGCGCTTCGACATGCCGGGCTCTGGCACTGAAACTTCCGGCATCGATCTCGTTCAAGCCGGCGGCTTCGCGCAATTTCTCACGCAGCCCATCGAAGCCCAAACCTTCGCGTGCCGACAACCACAGATGCCTGCCGTCTTCGCGAAGCTCCTGCATCGCCGGCTTGGCACTGAGATCGCATTTATTGTGCAACCACAGAATCCGCGGAACGCCGGCCAGGCTTTGCTTCAATTCGCCGATTGAAACTTCGGCGTTGCGATCATCGATCACCGCCAGCGCCAGATCTGCCTCGGCCAGTTCCCGGTGCGCGCGCTTGATACCTTCCTGTTCCACCACGTCGACGGTTTCGCGCAGCCCCGCCGTATCCACGAGCGTAATGACCACGCCGTCAATCGTGATCGACTCGCGCAGAACATCGCGGGTAGTTCCGGCTATCTCGGTCACGATCGCGCGTTCTTCGCCGGCAAGCCGATTCAACAGAGACGATTTACCGACATTCGGCGCACCGACGATTACTACGTGGACACCATCGAGCAAACGTTTGCCGCGTTCCGCTTCTTCCAGCAAAGTGGCCATGTCGTGCTGCACTCGCTGCAATCTTTCCTGCAATTCCGGCGCGGCGAGAAAATCGATTTCTTCTTCCGGAAAATCCAGCGCCGCTTCGATATATACGCGTAACTGCACCAGGCCTTGTTCGACTTCGTGAACACGTTTGGAAAACTCGCCTTCCAGGGACCGGCGTGCCGCCCGGGCTGCGGCTTCGCTGCCGGCGGAAATCAGGTCGGCAACCGCTTCCGCCTGGGCCAAATCCAGTTTCTCGTTCAAGAATGCGCGTTCGGTAAATTCGCCGGGTCGCGCCTGTCGTGCACCGAGCGCGATGCAACGTTTTTGCAATTGCATCAACAAATACGGATTGCCATGCGCCTGAAGTTCGACCACATCTTCCCCTGTGTAGGAATGGGGGCCGGCAAAAAACAGGGCGATGCCGTCATCGATCGCTTCATAGTTTTCATCGAGAAAACGGCCATAACTTGCATGGCGGGCGATGATTTTTTTTTGCTGGATGGTTTCGGCTATGCAAAGCGCCTGCGGCCCGCTCAGACGGATAATGCCGATACCGGCCGGTGCCTTGGCGGTCGCTATGGCCACAATGGTGTCGATGTGTTTATTCATATGCCCATCATAAACAAAGGCCCGCATGAGCGGGCCAATGTATTTCGAGGAATGCCGGAATGAAGGCAGGCCTTCATCCCGTTGCTGCTTATTTGGCGATAGCCGCGGTAACCGGTTTGTCGCCGTGGCGTTTATTGATGATTTGCTGCTGGGCAATGCCCAGTATTCCGTTGGTCACCCAGTACAGCACCAGGCCGGCCGGGAAGAAAGCCATCAGCACGCCGAACATCAGCGGCATGAATTGCATGACTTTTTTCTGCATTGGATCCATGCCCGGCATTGGCGTGAGGCGCTGGGTCACGAACATCACGATCAGGTTCATGATCGGAAGAATGAAATACGGATCCGGTGCAGTCAGGTTTTGAATCCAGCCCATCCACGGCGCCTGGCGCAATTCGACGCTTTCAAGCAACACCCAATACAAGGCAAAGAAAATCGGCAATGGAATCAACATCGGCAAACAACCGCCGGCCGGATTGATTTTTTCCTTCTTGTACAAATCCATCATCGCGGTCGAGTACGCCTGACGATCATCGCCGTAGCGTTCTTTCAGTGCTTCAAGACGCGGCTGGATCGCGCGCATTTTCGCCATGCTTTTGTATTGCGCGGCAGACAATTTGTACAAAGCGAGTTTCAGCAATACCACGATCGCGATGATGGCCCAGCCCCAGTTGCCGATCCAGGAATGCAGCAGCGAGAGTAGCCAGAACAGCGGTTCGGAGATAACGGTGACGTAACCGTAATCCAGCGTCTTTTTCAGGCTGGGGTTTATTTTTTCCAGGTCTTTCTGAAGTTTGGGGCCCACCCAAAGTATGGATTCCAGCGAGCGCATTTTTCCTGGCTGGATTTCAACCAACGGCCCCTGACTCCTGATCAGATAACGGGTGTTGCCCTTGTTTTGCAAAATAGCCGTCGTGATCTGCTGCTTTTCATTTGCACTCGGTATCCAGGCGCTTGCAAAGTGATGCTGCACCATGCTGATCCAGCTATTGCTTGCGTCTTTAATGGGCTGGTCTTCGGCGGAAAAGTCGGCGAATTTCTTTTTCTTGAATGTATTCTCTTCGCTATACCAGGCAGCGCCAACCAGACTGAAACTTTCCGGATTGGTAAACATGCTGTGTTTGGGAGGCGCCGGCGGTTGTGCACGAATAAACTGTTCGTAGGAGGCGCCTTGCCAAGCTGATGAACTGGTATTGCTGATTTCCTGCTTCACTTTTATGGCATAGCTGCCGCGCGTCAGGACCAATACTTTGCGGACCTTGATTCCCTGCGTACTGTCCTGCCAGACAAATGGAATTTCAAGCGTGTTTTGGCCGTCTGCCAATCGAAATGCCGTCTGGCCGTCTTCGACGCGGAAAAGCGATTCATGCGTCGGTGCTGGTTTTTTGGTTCCGGCCGCAGCAATCAATCCCGACTGTGCTACGAAGAAGTCGACATCTTTCGTGTCCTGCAAAACAACATTCGGGCTACCGGCTTTTTTCTCGACCGGATATTTAAGTAATTCCGTAGATACCAAACTTACGCCACGGGGATCGATCTGCAATTTCAGCACATCGGTCTGAATTGAAATCGTCTGAATCTTTTGGGCAGATAGGCCATCGCTATTGGCGATGGTAGGCAAATCCGTGTTTGATCCCGTAACGCTTGGTGCCGTTGGCAAATCGCTTGCCGGGTTTTGCGTTGCCGGCGTCGGGCTACTGATTGCTTCCTTGACTGCGGGTGTCGTGCTGGTGCCGGTTTTCGACCATTCCATAAAAAGCAAAAACGCGACTAATAACCACGCAAACAATAAAAACGTACGAGTCTGATTCATGAGCTCAAAAAAACCTGGGCAGGATCTGCCTGTTAAGGATCGCGGGGAGTTGCTGCGCCGTTGCCCGGCGAGCCGTGCATTGTGCCTATCGCAGCGTTACTGAGCAATGACTGGGCGCGGATGAATAGTTTTTCAAGGTCCGCACGCCAAGCGGTTGCCAGTGTCTTGGCAGCATCGGGTTTCGCAATCAGCACGTATTCGGCTGGACGATAGTCTTGCTGGTGCAAACGGAAGTAATCGCGGCAGACACGTTTGATGCGGTTTCTGGCGACGGCGCTTTTATCAACGCGTTTGGATACGGCAATGCCAAGACGCGGCTTCTGAAAACCTTCGCCTTGAGCAAGGTGCAAACGAAAATAAGCGCCAGAAACGCGACTTCCCTCGCTAAACACGGCCTGATATTCGGCCGAGGTGCGTATACGCGCACTGCGAGGGAAGCGTTGGTGGGCCGTGGGTTTCACGTCCCGGACTGCAATATTCTATTTAGACGCAGAGACGCGCGCGGCCTTTGGCGCGGCGACGTGCGAGGATCTTGCGACCACCGACAGTTGCCATGCGGGCGCGGAAACCGTGGTCACGTTTGCGCTTGAGATTGCTGGGTTGGTAAGTACGTTTGGTGGCCATGACGCAACTCGCTTGAAGATTATGCGGGAAAGACTTGAAAGTATAGACAATTTCACCCGTCTGCGTCAAGCCAAAGAAGCTTGGCGAAAGTCGCAGGAGCCGCTAGACTGGGCGACCCCGACTTATCCACAGCAGCACTTCGCTGCCGGAATCCGT
>CAZPCE010000187.1:0-269 GCA_964584915.1 uncultured Arenimonas sp.
ACATCGAACGACTGCAACACCTGGGCGAACAGCTCGATCATTCCGCCAATCGCCTTACCGTCGGCATCGTGATAGCGGCCCTGATCATCGGCTCATCGATCGTGATGACGGTAAAAGGCGGCCCCACCCTGCTCGGCTTGCCGATCTTCGGTCTGCTTGGTTTTCTCGGCGCGGTGTTCGGCAGCCTGTGGCTGCTGTACTCGGTGTGGCGTAGCGGTGGTGGCAAATAATTCCCGGCGGCAATGTCGTGCGGCTTGAAATACGCCTAC
>CAZPCE010000187.1:279-5973 GCA_964584915.1 uncultured Arenimonas sp.
GATATCGTGGGAACGGAAATTTTCAAGAATGTCTGGAAAAGATTTTTTGACCTGAATCAAGTATGGGCTTGCCAATCAGACTAGACTGAACCTGTCGTCCCGATGGGCCGTACTTGCATGCAAAATAAAGAATCCGAGATTGTCAGAGCCGATACCGGTGATCGCGGAGCAAGTGCGCCGGAAGACATCGTTTTCAGCGCAAAGGGCCTGACGAAAATCTATCGCATGGGCGAAGTGGAAGTGCATGCCTTGCGCGGCATCGATTTGACGTTACGACGCGGCGAATTCGTGGTGATGCTGGGACCCTCCGGCAGCGGGAAATCCACGCTGCTGAATATTCTTGGTGGCCTGGATGCCCCCACTGCCGGCGAAGTCTTTTACTGCGACCATCGGCTGGACGGTGCCGACGAAAGTGAACTAACCCACTTCCGCCGCGAACACGTCGGCTTCGTGTTCCAGTTCTACAACTTGATTCCCAGTCTTACGGTGCGCGAAAACGTGATGCTGGTGGCCGACATTACCGAGAATCCGATGTCGGTGGATGAAGCGATTGACTGGGTCGGACTGACGCCGCGCCTCAACCACTTCCCGGCACAACTTTCCGGCGGTGAGCAGCAGCGTGTGGCGATAGCCCGCGCCATCGTCAAACGCCCGGCCGTTTTATTGTGCGACGAGCCGACCGGTGCACTGGATTACCAAACAGGGAAATTGGTACTCGAAGTGATTGAACGGATCAATGTCGAGCTCGGCACCACCGCCGTGGTGATTACCCACAATGCCGCGATTGCCGGCATGGCGGATCGCGTGATCTATCTCGGCGATGGAAAAGTCCAGCGCATCGAAAGCAACGCCAGCAAATTGCATCCTGGCCAACTTTCATGGTGACGCGATGAAAGCACTCGACCGAAAACTACTGCGTGATCTAAGGCTGATGTGGAGCCAGGCACTGACGATTGCGCTGGTGGTTGCCAGTGGGGTCGGTGGTTTCATCACGACATTGAGCGCGGTGGATTCACTGGAAGCGGCTCGTGATCGCTTTTATGCCCGCGACTGTTTCGCCGACGTCTTCGGCGTGGTGAAGCGCGCACCCGATTCACTGGCAAGGCAACTGCAGAAAATCGAAGGCGTCGCCGATGTACAGACCACCGTCGAACATACCGTGCGGATCGAAATACCCGGCGTCTCCGATCCGATCATCGGGCAGCTGATTGGTCTTGATCAAGGCAAACCGCAACGCATGAACCGGGTCTCCGTTCGCGAAGGCAGGATGCTTCAGGATGCAATGCGGCAGGGCGCAACGAATACCGATGGCACCATTGATGCGCTGGTATCGGAAGGTTTCGCCAATGCGCGCCGTTTGAGTCCGGGTGCGCGCGTTTCGGCGCTGATCAACGGCAAACGCCGCACACTGAAAATCGTCGGCATCGCACTGTCGCCGGAATATATTTTCGCCGGTCTTGCAGGCATGCCCGACATGCGGGGCTTCGGCGTTTTTTGGGTGGACAAGAAAGTTCTGGCCACCGCTTACGACATGGAAGGTGCGTTCAATCATGTCAGCATGAAACTGGCTCCGGGCGCTTCGCTACCATCGGTCGTGGGCGCGACCGACCGCCTCATTTCGCGCTACGGCGGTCGCGAAGCGCATGGCCGCGAAGACCAGGTTTCGCATGCGATGCTCGACAACGAAATCAAGGAACAGCACGTGATCGGTACGCTTTTGCCGTCGATATTCCTCGGTGTCGCCGCATTCCTGCTGAATGTGGTGGTGTCGCGCATCATCGCCACCCAGCGCGAGCAGATTGCCGCCCTGAAAGCCCTCGGTTATGGCAATTGGGTAATCGGCATCCACTATCTGAAATTCGTAATGATTATCGTGATCGCCGGTCTGCTGCTCGGGATATTGCTGGGCAAATGGGCCGGCTCCGCTTTCATGGGTTTGTATGCCGATTTTTTCCACTTCCCGAGTTTCGAACACCGCATGGCGCCTTGGCTACTGGCGGTATGCATCGGCATTTCAATCAGCGTCGCGGCACTCGGCACCATCAACACCATCGCGGCGACGGTCAGGCTTTCACCGGCAGAAGCGATGCATCCGCCGGCACCAGCAAGCTTCCGCGAAACATTGCCGGAACGCCTGGGTTTCAGAGGCTTGAGCACATCGATGCGAATGATTCTTCGAAGCATGGAACGGCGGCCATGGCGAACCGGTATTTCGATCACGGGTGTAGCTGCCGCCGTGGCCATCGTGGTGATGGGTAATTTTTTCCGCGATGCGATCGAAGTCATCGTCGATTCGAAATTCAATCTGGAAATGCGCAGCGACGTGGTGGTCTGGCTGGCCGATCCCGTTTCAAACGCTGCCCGACATGAAGTCGGCAGACTGCCGGGCACCATTGCCGTGGAAGCCGGACGCGATGTCGCCGTGCGTTTCGTCAATGGCCATCGCAACGAACGCGGCTCGATCCAGGGTTACACCGAAGCGCCGGAACTGCGGCGCATCGTCGATGTCGATAATCGCCCGATGCTTCCGCAGAAAAACGGGTTGCTGCTGACCGATCGGCTCGCAGACAAACTTGGCCTGCGCGTCGGCGATACCGTGCGCGTGGAATTGCTGGAAGGCGAGCCACGCACCCTGCTGATACCGCTGGCCGGCACCGTGCGGGACATGATGGGATTGAATGCCTATATGGAACGCCGCAGCCTGAACCGTTTACTGAAGGAAGACGATGTGGCGACGCAATACGCGGTCGCGTTGGAGCGCGGCAGCGAAGCGAAATTCCTGACCGCCGCCATGACACTGCCGCGCATCGTCGGCGCCTTCAGCAAGGCGACACTGTGGCGAAACATGCAGGACATCAGTGCACGCAATATCCGCATCATGAGCACGATACTCACCTTGTTTGCGAGCATCATCGCGGTAGGTGTCGTTTACAACAATGCCCGCATCGCACTCGCCGAACGCACCTGGGAACTGGCGAGCCTTCGTGTACTCGGATTCACGCGCGCCGAAGTATCGGCCTTGTTGCTCGGCGAAATGGCAATCGGCATTGCCATCGCACTGCCGCTCGGCATGTGGCTGGGCAATGGTCTGGTACATTTGTTGGCGGAATTGCTGCGCAACGACCAGTTTCTTTTTCCGGTTGTCATACGCGCACGAACCTACGCATGGGCCGGCCTGAGCGTGCTGCTCGCCGGCATGGCGAGCGCAATGATCGTTCGCCGCCGCATTGATCGACTGGACATGGTCTCCGCGTTGAAAACACGCGAATAACATCGAGGATATATCGTGAAGAAAAATAGGAAAATCGCAACGGCAATCCTCACGGCAGCGACACTGCTGGCCTTGCTCGCCTGGGCCTTTGCACCGCGTCCTGTCTTGGTCGAACTGGCCACGGCGACTGCCGGACGTTTCGAAACCAGCATTGATGAAGACGGAAAAACCCGCGTGCACGATCGCTATACCCTATCGGCCCCATTGTCCGGGCGTTTGCAACGACTGAATTTGCGCGAAGGCGATCCGGTCAAAGCCGGTGCCGTGGTCGCGACACTCACGCCAACACTTTCACCCATGCTGGACGAACGTTCGCTCGCGGAATTGTCGACCCAAATCGAAACCGCCGATGCACGTGTTTCCTACGCGAAGACTCGCATCGAACGTTCGCGTGTGGCGCTGGAACAGGCACGTGACGAACTGGATCGCAGTGAAAAACTTCTGCGCGAGAAATTCGTCCCGGCGAGCAAGGTGCAGATAGACCGGCTTGCGCTGGCGGCAGCGGAACAGGAACTGGCCAGTGCCAACGAGGAACGCCATGTGGCGACACATGAACTCGGACAGGCACGTGCCGCATTGATGGCGGTAAAACAGGGTCCCGGCTCGGCAGAACAATCCGGTTTCAACATAGTCTCGCCAGTTGCCGGCAATGTGTTGCGGGTAATCCAAACCAGTGAAACCAGTGTGGCAATGGGTGCGCCGATTCTGGAAATCGGCGACACCCGAAAGATGGAAATCTTGGCCGAATTGCTGACGACAGATGCACTGCAGGCCAAACCAGGCACGCCGGTGCGCATCGAAAACTGGGGCGGCACATCGACATTGCAAGGCAGAGTGCGTCTGGTCGAACCGGCGGCATTCACGAAAGTCTCGGCACTCGGAGTGGAAGAGCAACGCGTCAATGTCTTGATCGACATCACCAGTCCCTACGAGCAATGGCAGGCCTTGGGCGATGGTTATCGCGTCGGTGTGCGCATCATCACGCTGGCCAAAGACAGTGTATTGCGAGTGCCGGTCAGTGCGGTGTTTCCGCAAATCAATGGCAAAGATCCGAATGCGATGGCGTGTTTCGTCGTTGAATCCGGACGCGCGCGTCTTGTTCCTGTGTCGGTTGCGGCACGCAACGGTATTGATGCAATGATCACGGCGGGACTGAAGGCCGGAGACAAAGTGATTATCTATCCCGGCGATGCCGTTACCGATGGTGCGCGCGTCAGCGCCCGAAAGGATGCTTCCGGTAACTGAAGATGCGAAATAAGGCTCTAGGCGCTAACACCAAACAAAGCGCCAACGCCTGTCGTCAATCCCATCGCCAGCGCGCCCCAGAAAGTAACGCGTATGGCGGATGTCATGACGGAGGCACCGCCGGCCTGTGCCGCCATCGAACCCAGTATCGCGAGAAATAACAGCGAGCTTGCTGCCACGGTCCACATCAAGAGTGCTTGCGGTACGAGCAACACCACCAATAGCGGCAATGCGGCACCCACTGCAAAGGTGGCGGCCGACGCGAATGCGGCCTGAATCGGTTTTGCACTCAACATGTCTGAAATACCCAACTCATCGCGGGCGTGTGCGGCGAGTGCATCATGTGCCGTCAACTGGGTAGCAACTTGTCTTGCGAGATTTTTATCAAGACCGCGGCCGACATAAATCATCGTCAGCTCTTCGAGCTCGTGCACCGGATCGGTCGCCAGTTCGTTGCGTTCTTTTTCGATATCGGCGTTTTCGGTGTCGGATTGCGAACTGACCGACACGTATTCACCGGCGGCCATCGACATCGAGCCCGCCATCAAACCGGCGACGCCTGCGACAAGAATGCTGTTGGTGGTGGCACCAGCTGCGGCAACACCCAGTACCAAACTGGCCGTCGACACGATGCCGTCATTGGCGCCGAGCACGGCGGCGCGCAGCCAGCCGATGCGATGGGTTTTATGGCGCTCGATATGTCTGATCATTTTTCACATTCCGGTTCGGTTATTGCATTGTAGCCATTTGAATGTCGCCAAACGATCAAACTACCGTGCAATCAGGATTTTCGCGTACTGAAATTGAAAAGTACGTAAAGCGGGCAGAACGCGATACTAGACGTAATCAGGAACACCGCGGCAAATACCATAAGCAGGATTCCCAATGCTCCGGAAACGATACCGCTGAAATAGAGATACGCAAATACCGCTGCAACGACGACGCGAATGCCGCGATCGATGGACGACATGTTCTTGATCATGATGATGACTCCGTGAGTGAAAAGACCGGTTTGCGGGAACTGCCTTGACCCACTATGCGCGGCCTACCGCGAATGGCTTTGATCTGGGTCAAATCGACAGGCCGCCGGCCCTATCTACTCACTTTACGGCCAGGGTTTTCCTGACCGCCGCCAGAAAAACCGGATCCGGTTTCGACCCCAGGGTTTCGGTGCGTGC
>CAZPCE010000188.1:0-5891 GCA_964584915.1 uncultured Arenimonas sp.
CATTCGAAACGACCGTGATCGTTTGCGGAGTATCGAGCAATGGCGCGGTGTATTTAGGAGACCTGACTTCCGGCTTGTTGCTGCCTTGCACTTCTACCGTCGGTAAATCCTTTGCCTTGGTTCCGGTATCCGGGCTTGCAAGGCTATTCGCGTTATCAATGGCGAATACAGGGGCCGCCGCAGTTCCGAGTACCAGACTGATGGCGACGGAAACGAGGCGGCGGGACGGAAACACGGAGCGGGAAGACATGGCAATCCTTGCAATGATCGGTTGTTAATGAGAATCAATCTTATCTCCGTGCTTGCACAAATGCAAATGGTTCTCATTTGAAAACTTCAAATCTGATGGTTTTATATGGGACTGGTCCCTGAAGAATCAGGGTTCGAGCATTCTTGCCACGCCCGGTAGTGTGCTTATTCCAGCCGCATGGGTTTCCCGCTGGGTTACAATAAGCGGCTGTTGTGACTTACCGACAGCTTGCACACCATCCAAGCGCCCGTAGCTCAGCCGGATAGAGTAGTGGCTTCCGAAGCCATTGGTCGGGGGTTCGAATCCCTCCGGGCGCGCCATTTTGGCTTATCGGTCTTTGGCCGTTGCCGCTCCCAAAGCCCGTACCTATCACCATGGCCCACCGTACAGGACGGGCCAAGGGGAAATCGATGGTATTCAACTCGCTCACCTTCATGGTGTTCTTCGCGCTCGTGCTCGCCTTGCATGCGATGCCGTTCAAATGGACCACGAAAAAAATCAACTTGCTGATCGCGAGTTATATTTTTTATGCGGCCTGGAATCCGCCTTTCATCATCCTGCTATGGATTTCAACGATCGTTGACTGGTATGCCGCACAAAAACTGGTGCATGCGGAAAAACCGGCGGCACGTCGGGTCTGGATGCTGCTATCGGTGGTGGTAAATCTGGGCATGTTGGCGTATTTCAAATACGGCACTTTTCTGCTGGAAAATTTCACGGTGCTGATGGCGGGCATCGGCGTGAATTACCAGGCACCGGCCTTCGATATCATTTTGCCGGTCGGAATTTCGTTCTACACCTTTGCCACGCTTTCCTACACGCTGGATATTTACTTGCGGCGCGCGGAGCCGGCAAAAAACTTTCTCGATTACGCTTTGTTTGTCACTTTCTTCCCGCATTTGGTCGCAGGCCCGATCATGCGGCCGACCGAATTGGTGCCGCAGTTCGTGGAACCGCGCAAGGCCAGCAGGTATATGCTGTTTTTCGGGCTCGGACTGATGACGCTCGGCCTGTTTCAGAAAGTCGTGCTGGCAGATAGTTTTCTCGCACCGGCCGCCGAGATGATTTACGACGGCAAAGCCATTGCAGGAACATTGGATGCCTGGATTGCCACGCTGGCATTCAGCGGGCAAATCTTTTGCGATTTCGCCGGCTACTCGACCACGGCCATCGGCGCCGCGATGTGTCTGGGTTTCGCGATGCCGGATAATTTCCGTTTTCCTTATGCAGCGATCGGATTCTCGGATTTCTGGCGTCGTTGGCATATCACCCTTTCATCGTGGTTGCGAGATTATTTGTATATTCCGCTCGGCGGCAATCGCCATGGCGAAGCCCGTACCTATCTCGCACTGATGGTCACGATGCTACTGGGTGGTTTGTGGCACGGCGCCAGCTGGGCATTCGTGGTGTGGGGTGGTTTGCATGGTTTTTATCTGGCCGCCGAGCGCATTCTGCGTTCGCGATTTTCCGGCTATCGCCCGGGACCGTTCGCACTGTTCTTGTTTGCATTGCTGACGTACGCGCTGATCAATATTACCTGGGTGTTTTTCCGCGCTGACAGTTTCGGAAAAGCCTGGATGGTTTTGAGCGGCATGTTCGGCATGAATGTCGGCGCCGCGCCGATTCTGCCGACCATGCATTTGACGATGGTCACCCTCATCGTTGGCGGCATCGTGTTTGCCCACTGGCAGATGCGGCAGCAAACATTGGAATCATTCGTCGCGCGAGTGCCGGCGTGGTTATTGTCCTGCACCTGGGCAGTGATGGCATTCCTGATTGTTATTGTTCAAGGAGATGGCAATGCCTTCATCTACTTCCAATTCTGATACCGAAGTTGCACGCCCCGGCTTTGTGCGGCTGACCGCTTCCGATCGCCCCGGTGTCGCACAACCGGTGCCGGAGCGCGATAATCCGGCACGACCCTGGGGCTCGATAATTCTTGCCACCTTCGTGATGTTCGTTCTATTGATTGCCGCTTGGGAATGGGTTTGGCGTGATTACGGCGTTACAACCAGCTACAGAAACAGTCTCGGTCAGTGGGCGGCACAACGGCGACGAATCGATAACGGGGAAGGCGACAAAACCGTGTTGATAGGTTCGTCGCGAGTCTTGTTCGGCGTGCAATTACCGGTCTGGGAAAAAGCCGCCGGCGAACGTCCGATTCAATTGTCGCTGGAAGGCACTTCCTCGATTCCGGTGCTGGAGGATCTTGCCGAGGATCAGAATTTCAAGGGTCGCTTGTTGATCGGTGTGACGCCGGATTTATTTTTCAGCGGTTTCGCCTATCGCGGCGACGTGATTCCGTACTACCACAAGCAAGGCCCCTCACAACGCAGCGGACATTGGATATCGCAACATTTTTTCGAACCCTATTTCGCTTTTTATGATCCGGATTTTGCACTCGATACGCTGGTCAAACGACAAGCCTGGCCAGCAAGGCCTGGCGTGCATTCGAGAAGATCTGTTCGCAAGCTCATGATCCAGGATATCGATCGCAATTCGCATATGTGGCGCAAGGTCGAAGTCGATCCCGAATATCGTGCATTGGTACGCAGCATTTGGTCCGAAAGATTTGCCGGCCCGCCGCCACCGATGATGGACACGCCGGAAAAATTGCACAAGTTGGTCGACACCCAAATTGGTCGCGCAGAAATCGCCGTGAAAAAATTGCGGGCACGCGGCGTAAGAATAGTGTTTATCCGGATGCCAAGTGCGGGCGAATACTATGCCTTCGAACAAAAAGTGTTTCCGCGTGCGACGACGTGGGATGTATTGTTGAAACGCACGAACACATCCGGCATTCATTTCGAAGATCATCCGGAACTTCAGGGTTATGAATTACCCGAGTGGTCGCATTTGTCGGCATCCGAAGCCAATCGGTTTACGACTGCCTTGATGCCGATTGTGCAGCGTGAGTTCGAGGCGCAGGAAAAGAAATAACTATCATGACCGTGGGGGCGCAGCAAGCAGCGCTCCTACGATTAGGTTGCCGATGTGTTTGTGACCAAGCGCTGCCGTGTAGGCCAGGCATGCTTCACGATGCGAACCAGCACGCCCGTATATTGTTTCCAGAAACCGCCGGTGTTGTAGTTCACGCCGTAACGCGCGCAAATAGCTTTTACTCTTGGTGCGATCTCGGCATAACGCGGTGCCGGCAAATCCGGGAACAAATGATGTTCGATCTGATGGCTGAGATGACCGGTCATCAAATGGAACCAGCGACCGCCTTCCAGATTGCTCGAACCCTGGATCTGGCGCAGATACCATTGGCCGCGGGTTTCATTCTCAACCTCTTTCCGCGTGTAGGTTTGCACGTCTTCGGTGAAATGGCCGCAGAAGATGATCGCATTGGTCCAGACGTTGCGAATCAGATTGGCAATCAGGTTTCCGAGCAGCACGCGCGGCCATTGCCAGAAGGCCAGCGCCGGGAACAACACATAATCCTTGAATAATTGCAGGCCGGCTTTTTTCAAAAACGGCGAGACTCGCTCGCGGAATTCAGCGTACTTCATCCGGCCTTTGACGAAGCGGCCAATCTTGATGTCATGCACCGCCACGCCCCACTGGAAATTGATCGCCAACAGGAAATACCAGAGCGGTTGCAGCAGGGTGGATGGCGTCCATTTTTGCGATTCGGTCAGGCGCAACATGCCGTAGCCGAAATCGTGGTCGAGACCGAGAATATTGGTGTGATTATGATGCTCGACATTATGCGAATGCCGCCAATGTTCGCCGTCGCAGACGATATCCCACTCGTAGGTTTGCGAATTCAGCGAGGGATCATTCATCCAGTCATATTGGCCATGCATTACGTTATGGCCGACTTCCATGTTTTCCAGAATCTTGGCCAGCGACAAACCGATGATGCCGGCAACCCAGCTGATCGGGCCGACGCCGAACATCAACAAGCCACGTCCTGAAATCGCCGAGGCCTGCACGATGCTGCGCATCTTGCGAATGTGTTTCGCATCGCGTTCGCCGATATCGTTCAGTACTTCGAGTCTCAAGGCATCGAGTTCGGTTTCGAAGCCCTTCAACGCATCGCCTTCCAATCGTGTCTTGAAAACCATAAATAATTCCTGAGTTAGAGTGCGAGTTCGAGCGCGCTTTGTGGCGTCGAGATGCAAAGTTGAATCAGTTCTTCGCCCGGGCCAGACGCCTGGCCGGTGAGCAGATTGGTCACGGTGCCGCTGAGTTTTTTGCATTGGCAGGTGCGGCAGATACCGCGGCGACAGCCGAAACGCGGCTGTAAACCGGCGGCTTCGGCACCCTCCAGCAGACTTTGTCCAGCCTGCACCATGAATGGCTGATCCGCATTGCCGAGCGTAATGACATGTTCAGCAGCATGCGGATCCACCGGTGCCGAGCGGCGGCCAAAACTTTCGCTTTGCAGAAACTCGCTGCGACCGGCATCGGCAAACATCTTTTCTACGCCCTGCATGAAACCGTCGGGGCCGCAGAGCAGCGTGTCGCGTTCGTTCCAATCGGGAACGAGTTCGGCAATTTTTCCGTCAGTCAAACGACCAAGTCTTTCCGTCGCATGCAAATGCAATGTCAGTGATGGCCATTTCGCTGCAAGCTGCCGTAATTCACCCGCAAAAATAATATCGGTATCGGCATGGCCGCAATGAAGCAGAACGACATCACGGCTTGAATTTTCATCAGCCATCTTTTGCAACAGCGACATCATCGGCGTCACGCCGCTGCCGGCGCTTAATAGCAGCAATTTACCGTTTGATTCGCGCGGAGCAAAAGTGCCTTGAGCCTGACTCAAGCGCACGATTTGCCCGGGCTTCAGTGCATGTGCCGCGGCCGACACCGGGCCATTGTCTTTTTGCTTGATGGTGACTCTGATCAGGCCATCGGCACGCGGTGCCGTTGAAAAACTGAAACAACGGGCATGGCGGGCGCCATTGATTTCCAGTTCCAGCAAAACATGCTGGCCGGGAACAAATCCCTTGAAGCGGGCATTGGTTTTCAGCCAGAGGCTTTTAACGCCGGGCGCTTCATCCACGATTTTTTCCACCCGTGCCCGCGCTTCGATCAATGACCACAAAGGATTCACTGCCGTGGCCAGACGATCCCAGGCCGAGCGCTGGTTCAACGGTGCCCAGAGCGGGTGCCGCAGGAATTGGCGAACACTTGAGTGGCGGGATTCAGGCTTGGCTTGAGGCTTGTTCATGTCTTGGCCGTTAATTACAGTAAACATATGTTTACTCAATATGCCTAGAGTTTCAACCCTAAAGATGACAGTTGGCCTATCGTCTATACTGTTTATTCAGCCAGATGGCTGTTTCCAAGCCCTGGAGCGCCCTTTGTCCGTCAGTAAACAAGCCGTAGCGCGAACCGACATGCCGGCGACCGGGACGCGCATCGAGCAGAAAGAGCGGACGCGTCAGCGAATTTGCGAGGCAGCCTTAAGCCTGATTGGTCAAGGCCGCAGCTTTACCTCCTTGAGCCTGCGTGAGATTACCCGCGAGGCCGGCATCGTTCCCGCTGCGTTTTACCGGCATTTCAGCGATATGGATCAGCTCGGTTTGGCGCTGGTCGAAATGGGCGGTGTCACGCTGCGTCGTTTATTGCGTGAAGCCCGACGTGATGGCATTCCACCGACCGATATGTTGCGCGGCTCGGTGCTGAT
>CAZPCE010000189.1:0-5886 GCA_964584915.1 uncultured Arenimonas sp.
CATTACATTTAAGAGGGACGACACGACCTGGTAAATTTTGAACATAGTAATCCCTATCATGTTGCCCTTCCTTTTCACCGTCGAGAAGCACCCGGCCACACAGGTCACAAACAAGAAAACCATCTTCTCCACGTGACTTTGAGGAACCTATATTCACCATAACAAGCGGTTGTTGCCTCTGTTTGGACAGCGTACCGTTAATACCGAATCGCTCACCCACCAACGGCTTAGTTGAGTCCGCCAAAGGCAATTGCGCACCAGTGGTCTGACTGAACTGTTGCTCATCATCAAACTCATCAATTTGATCCTTACCCCGAGGGAATACCGTCTCTGGCGTAATTACTGTGACGCTTTGCAGTGTCTCGGATCCGCAATGAGGGCAACTTGGGCTATCGTGGTTCTCCTCCACGAATCCCGCAGTGTACAAGCACTCAGTGCAATGTACGTATGCTCTCCCTCGTTCGAAAAGCGCTTCTGCGCGATTGACCTCAGTTTTTACACTGTTGGCCGTAACCGAACCAACACGATATGTTTTTTTGTTCACTACAACCAAACGTCCCGGCGCATACTCTGACAATGCGACATTGAGGCTCTGTTGAGGTTTCTCGATAATCTTAACCTGCGTTCCTCTATCGCCACGTTCGGTACGCTCAATTTGCAGCGAACAGATATCTCTGGGAAATGCATAGGAGGGTAAGAGAGCTTTATTGAATAGAAAATCAATAAGACCTTCTTCAAGTCCTTCTTTTTTTGAGGGTCTGACCAATTCTAGAGATGCTATAAAAGCAGTTGCAACATCTCCAACTTGAATCGAAAGTGATTTTGGCAGCCAATCTGAAGCTCGGGCCAACGACGTCTGTGCCTCTACAGAGCTAGATATCCAAACCTTGAATGCGGAAAAACTAGTAGGACCATTACCATCGAAAAAAGTCCAGGTGTCGCCAAGAGCCGTAAAGATGTCACCAGACTTTTGCGTCGCTGCACGGGGTCGGAAGAAGTCTTGCACCAACTGAGCATGAATATGTCGAGTTATGATTTTGACGTTGTCTGTGTCCAAAATTGGGCTAGGTGGGGCACCACTAATTATGGAATCTGGTCGTTGGAAGTAGTAAGAGTCATGAGCACCATTTTGTGCATACGTCATTACCGTGGAAATCGATGTTCCTCTTCTACCCGCTCGACCGGCTCGCTGCTGATAATTTTGGCGCATGGGCGGCACGTTTCTCATGCCAACTGCGACAAGCGATCCAATATCGATACCAACCTCCATTGTTGTAGTACAGCTCAACACGTCAATTGCTGTATCGGCAGGACGAATCAAGATATCTCTAAATCTCCGCTCAAACTCCTCCGTCGTCGTCGTTGGCTCATCAACATCTTTATAAGAAAGTTGCGCTGTGTGTTCTTCGACCGACAGGTTAACCATCTCTTCAGTACCTGAAATCACTCCAGCTACTGGGTCTCGCCAGAACCCCTTTCTTGCTCGAAGGTACGAAGTAGAGCCTGCATTTACTTTTGTAACCCCTGGAGCAGAACAATTTGAGCAATGGCCCCACCATGAGACTGGTTGGGCTGACCTACAAGTGCCACATTGATACCAGGCTTTGTCTATAGCGACATCTATTTTTGTGCGTTTTGGAATCAGGTAGATTCCACCACTCGAACCGACCTCACACATAGACTTCGACAGTACGTCAACTAGCTTTTCAAAATCGACTCCGCGACTTTCTAGAAATGCTCTCTGTTGCTTTGAAAAGCCATCTGTTGGAGACGCAGGCCTAAAGCCATAAGGATTTGCTTCTCGACGAATGCCTGAAGGTATCAGGTGATCAAATGCAAACGCATTTAGGAGCCCCTGAATCCATGAAACACCCAATGAATAGAGCTCGTCCCTAGTTAATTCTGGGAACTCTACGCAGACTTGTCTGATAGCTGAATTTGCTGGAGCAACATAGCCAAGCGTAAGCGCACTTATCGAATAGTTGTTTGCGCACAGTTGCTTAAGCAATAGTTCTGTGAATCTGGGCGGTGCACTTTCAAATTGATCTATCGCTTCCTTAAGATCGCCACCATAGAATCTCTCAAGCTGTCCGACGTCTTTTCTAATTGCCTCACGATCATCGCCATCAAATAACTGCAACCCAGATTGTGCCAATGAGCACAGAAATGCTGCGTACATCCGACCACTTAATCTGGGCTCTTCACCTATGGCAATAATTTTGCATGCTGCAAGCATCAAAAGCTGCCTGAAAACGTCGAGCTCGATCGCTCGTGGAATGTCTCTGGCAAGTCTCGCAGCTTTTTGCCGACCATCGGAGAACAGAAGAGTCTTTCGGCCTCCATTTGGGCTTTGTGAAGTCGCGATTGATAACCGTGGCTGTGTTGCAACTTGTGTCCTTACCAAATGCGCAAATGGTGCCTCTCCTTTGGTAGCTAGATCCATTGCTTTTGGTGCTCCCGGAGCCGTTCCCTTTTTGCATGCAGGGCAATCTGAATCTATCGTCAATACGTCTCGACCATTATCCTTTGTAAGTTTTAGAGGCCGAACCACACGCAAAAAATCCCCTGGGATCTTGGAAATTGGTTTAGTAGGGAATAATTGTCCAGTCTTGGTGGACAACCATGAGTATGGGCCTGCACTATTATTTTCATTTGACTTGGACTCTACGCCAGCAACAAAAAATTGCGCTTCAATAAGCCTTGTATCAGACCAGACCCCTGTTGATGCCTCATGCCAAAGAAAATCACCATCTTCTGACTTCAAAAAACCTCTTATATAGGCTGCGCCGCAAGCTCTATGCGTAAGTAATTCATAAACCCTCGCACCACACTCACAACGGAGCCTAGAAGATGAAAACAGTCTTCCCAAAGGACCTCCGTCAGTATTTTCCACCCTCTGCGTGCATGCGGCATTCGTGCATGCAAAAAGTCCCGGGAGACCTCTAAAGAAAAGATGTGAGCGTATAGGAGCAAACGGCTTTCCAGTCGCCTCCTCACGAGCAAATGCCATGAGAGCTAATAATGACTCAAGGGCGTCAGAACGCCCCTCTGTGAACGGAAATGATGTTTCTGCCAAAATTCTTAGAGAAACCGGTGTTGCGGTTACCTTATTAGCAACCATATTTGCTACTGGCAACTCACTTAACAACCGAAATGCTTCTGCCCTCATTGAAGCAATGTCCGTATTTTTCAACGCAGATTTCCCCCCGAGAGAACTCGTTAGTTTCTCAAGCTCATCCTTCAATTGAAGTTCATCTGATTCCGGATCATGTAACACACTGTATTTAAACTCTGCGAGCGCTTTTTGCTCCTGATTTGTGGCAGCACCACCTACCGGCCTTTTCTCAAGGGTCCCTGTGACACTAGAAAAATTCGGAGAAATTTCATCGGCACCCGTTAGCCTTGCAGCAAACCGTATGATTGAAGCACGCGCCTTATCGTCAGACCCTAAACTAGCACTTGTCAGAATGTAGCGAACCCTGTCTCTAGTAACGCCTAAACGAGAATGCAAGCGACGCAACAGATACGCTACTTCTGCGCCAGCAGATCCTCGATACATATGGGCCTCGTCCAAGACAATCGTAAACTTGTTTTCGTTGCTTTCCTCCAACCAAAGCTTTGTCTGGTCAAATATATTTGCCTCAATCGGGCGTAGCATCATGTATTCAAGCATGGAGTAATTGGTAACGAGGATATCTGGCGCCCGATCTTGCATTTCCTGCCTCGTGTACAACTCGCAATCGTCGTTTGAAGTGTGAAACGAATTATTCAGAAACCCCTCTATATCTTTGGCAGGCCATTTTCCCTCTTGCAACAATCTCTTTTTATTCTCCTCCGACATGCCATCAGTAAATAAGCGCGCCAACATGTTTCCAACCCGATTCTTATCTTTGTCTTTAGTGCGCAGCCCTGGATATGCTGTCCTACTTGTATACATCCCAAATGTGGCCATATTTAATCTCGCGCCTTTTAGAGAGCGTGCGATTTCATGGTTGCCAAACAATCGTCTCAATCTTGATAACTGATCATTAACAAGCGCGTTCATCGGGTAAAGCAGTAAAGCTCTAACGCCGGGCTTGTTCCAAGAGTTAGGTCTTGATTCTGATTCAATGGCAAGCTGACCAATAATTGGCATTAAAAAGCTTTCGGTCTTCCCGGAGCCTGTGCCCGTAGCAACAATAAGATCTGACGACTCATTCAGAAATAACTCTAGAGCCTGAGCCTGATGCAAATAAGGGACTTTTGGTACACCTGTACCCTGATGCATTGAAGCTTCAGTAAGTATCCTACGAGCCGATGTGGGAATTTTCAGCTCGGTATAAGGCTGGCCCGGCGCATATATCGGAGTCGACTCGATCCGGGGCTCTTGATTTGTCACTCCCACTGTTGTGAAAAGTCGATTGCGCTCCTCAATTAGGGACTCGTCCCAAATATGGTATTGCGCACTTAGGTATTGATGAAATGTTTTTAGAAGTGCGTCATACACGGACTTTGCTGAGTAGTTTTGCGCTTCAATCATTTGTTGCTCCCATTTCACATCCAAGGTCAGTGAATATTTTTAAGAAAGTCGAATACACGATGTCATTAAATAAGTACGTCCGCTGCCTTGCTTTACGGCCACTTCTCAGTGATACCGCCTCAAGAAATCGGAATTCAGATAACGGAAGTGACTCGGATACTGATATCTCGATGAAATTTATGCCCTTTTTAACTCCGACCACAATTGGGGCGCCAACGAGTCTCGCAATTCCGTATTGCAATCTTGTCGGCCTGTATGGCACAGGCGCTTCTGCAATTACTCGACCGGACTTTAGCTTCACTATTGAGTATATATAACCAGTTAAGCCAATTTTCTCTCTGCACAAATAAAGATTGTGCTCTATTGGCAACTCATTACCTGGTATTTTTGTCCAACGAAAATGAGCCTTACTAACACCGTTTTGATGGTGATCTCCGAGTTGGAAATACTCTATCGGTCGTGTCGAGATCGTTGGTCTAAGCTCCAGAGCAAGTTTCGTAATTTCACGTTCAGCCCACTTTTCTGTATCAGAAACAGTAAGATTCAACCAGTTTGCTAGCGACTGCGAATTTAGTTGAGACGCAGATGATTCCGGGGCCAATCTCGATATCCCAGCTTTTATTATCCCTGGTATTTCATGTTTCAGTCGATGCGTTGGTATTGATGAGACTATTATTGATGTTGAATCCAATGGAACCGCTCGAACAGGGGTCGGAATCCAATACCCATTTGGAAGTTGCTGGATCTCGCCAACTAGCTGCAGTGCGGCCAATCCAAACTTGAATCCACCTTTTGCAGACGCTCTTGAAAATGCATTTTTTATTGTTGTTGTATGAATCTCTCGTGCTTGATTAGGTGCTACGTAACAAAGTGACGAAACAATACTACGAATGATCTCAATTTCTT
The DNA here is from genome assembly GCA_964584915.1 of uncultured Arenimonas sp. Classification (GTDB taxonomy): domain Bacteria; phylum Pseudomonadota; class Gammaproteobacteria; order Xanthomonadales; family Xanthomonadaceae; genus Arenimonas. The sequence goes on from CAZPCE010000189.1 coordinate 5,426, forward strand.
CGTCTCGAACCACTGACATTGTAGGCGCCGAAATTGCGTACACAAAAACTCCAATGGATTGCTAACTGAATTTCTTAGCTCAAACGTTCAAATTGATTATTACATTTAATAAGACCCTAAAGAAAATCCAAAAAAACAGGCTCTAAAAGAGCCTGTTGGTTTAATGGATTTTTTTTGGCATGAGTGAAAATTCAAATTTATGTCATCACTTCCGTAAAGATTGAAAATCCAAAACTTGCAGCATTTCGATGTTTAACTTGCAGCTTTATGATGGATCCTTGCAGGTATTCCAATCGCCCATGTCCTGCCCCCCAATATTTGAGACTACAGAATGCATGTTTTCACAGCTCTCGAATTGGATCGGCTACTAATAGATGAGACTGCTTATCCCGAGATAGTGAGATTTCCGGATGACCGTGCCGCAATAGTTGAGACGGGGCCTGCCAATGCTACCCCACCAA
>CAZPCE010000190.1:0-5870 GCA_964584915.1 uncultured Arenimonas sp.
AGTTCTAATCCAGGCTTGTTTTCAAGACAAAAAGCCGCCTTCGGGCGGCTTTTTTATTGCATGTGAGGCGTGAGGCGTGAGGCGTGAGGCGTGAGGTGTGAGGCGTGAGGCGTGAGGCGTGAGGCGTGAGGCGTGAGGCGTGAGGCGTGAGGCGTGAGTATTTTCTTTATTGGCATTTCGACTGCAACACTTACCGGCTGGTTTCTTATTTCTTCAGATCCGAAACTCAGGTAATAAAAAAACCGGACTTCTCGCGAAGTCCGGTTTTATTTTTATCAGCCGCTTGTTTTTTTTGTGGCTTACCAGCCGAACGCTGCACCTGCGCCGGTGGCTGTTTTATCACCATCAAATGCGGCGCCGAAGCTGATCGTTACGCTGTCGGATACGGTGCGTTGGAAGCCCAGGGCAAATGCCGTTTGACCGCCGTAGTTACCGAAGCCGACTGCAAGACGATTGTCTTTGTCGTTACCGGATGCCGCTGCTGTCATTTGTGCCATTGCTGCGGACATTGCACCGACCTGGTCAACCCGTTTGTCCAAACCGTCCAGCTGATCCTGGAAGCCTGCCACCGAAATCACCAAACCTGCCACTTGGGAGTTGGTGTAGTTGTTCGCTGCCACAAGTACCGCAGCGTCGGCCGACTGCATTTGGTTCAGGTTCACCGCATCGGTTCCCTGTGTCGCTGCCGCGACGTTGGTAATTTGACGTTCAGTACCAATACCGCCCACTGAAACCGTATTGGCCCGTGCGCCAGTGGTAGAACCTGCACCAATCGCAACGCTGTTGGCAGCCGTTGCTGTTGCACCGGTACCCACTGCCGTGCTGCCGGCACCGCTGGCGACACTGTTGGTGCCAAGTGCCGTTGCATTCGCTCCACTTGCATTGGCAGCCGATCCAACCGCCGTGCTATTGGCCGTGGCTGCCTGGGCATTCGCGCCTACCGCCGTACTGCCTGCCGCAAGAGCATCGGCACTGAAACCGATTGCCGAGCTGTTGGCACCTACCGACGATGCGTAAGCACCGATCGCGCTGCTATTGGCGCCGGTGGCGGTACTGTAATAACCCTCTGCCGTTGCGTTGGCTGCCGTTGCTGCGCTGTAGGCACCGGTTGCCGTTGCGCCCGCTGCGGTTGCCTGGCTGTAAGCGCCGGTGGCGGTCGAGTAAGCACCGGTAGCAGTACTTTCAGTACCGGTTGCCGTTGCATAGGTGCCGGTGGCTTCACTCAAGGCACCGGTAGCCGTGGCCCCTTGTGCCAAAGCGGAACTGCCTGCACCCGTTGCGGTGGAATAAAGCGAGTTGGCCAAAGCAAATGCGCCGTTGGCTGTACTGAGGTCACCGCTGGCGCTACTTGCCGCACCGTTTGCTACCGCTGCATAGCCACTGGCGGAGCTGTAATAACCCGCCGACACCGAGTAACTGCCGCTGGCATAACTGCGCGAACCGGTAGCGCTGGAATACGTGCCAGTAGCGAGACTGTAGTAACCGGTCGCGTTGCTGCCAAAGCCGATGGCGGCACTATAGGCTCCGAGGGCGCTGCTGAATTCGCCGGTCGCCGTACTGCTATCGCCCAATGCCGTACTGGAGGTACCCGTAGCCGTGGTGAAGGAACCGAGCGCAATTGCAAAATCACCCGAGGCGTAGCTGAAACGGCCCACGGCCGTTGCATCAAAACCGCTGGCTTCACTGCGGGAACCGATCGCGGTCGCGCCGAAATTGCTGGCGCTGCTGTATGCCCCTAGCGCACTACTGTTTGCACCGGAGGCCACGCTGTAAGCGCCGATCGCATTCGAGTTTGCGCCCGAAGCGGTTGAACTGAAGCCTGAAGCATTGGAGTTAACTCCGGAAGCGACGCTGTTTGCACCGACGGCATTCGCGCCATCGGCAATGGCCTGGCTGTTGGTGCCGATCGCATTGCTGTTGATGCCGGAAGCCGTGCTGTTTGCGCCCACGGCATTGGCGCCGTCAGCCAACGCATCGGCGCTGAAACCGACCGCGTTCGAGTTGAGGCCCGTGGCGGTACTGTAAGCACCAACCGCGCTGCTGTTGATACCCGTCGCCGTGCTGTAGTAACCAAGCGCTGTCGCATTGGCGCCGACCGCAGCGGAATAGGAACCGATCGCCGTTGCGCCTACGCCGTTGGCAAGTGCGTATGCACCCACTGCAGTGCTGTAAACGCCGCTCGCGCTGCTATTGGCGCCGATCGCCGAACTGTTGGCATCATTTGCAGTGCTGTAGTAGCCCACGGCCGTACTGTTCACACCGACGGCTGCACTGTAAGCCCCGAAAGCGGACGCGCCAGCGGCGTTAGCCTGACTGAAGGCGCCTGAAGCGGTGCTGTAATTGCCGAGAGCGCTGCTGTAGCTACCCATTGCGGTGCTGTAATTGCCGGTTGCGGTGCTGTAATTACCAAGCGCTACCGAACCATTGGTGGCAGTGCTGTACGCGCCGATGGCATTGGAGAAGTTGGTCGCGCTGCTGTAGAGGCCGGTCGCAGTCGAACCGTAAGCGGCATTGGCGGCATAACCGGTTGCCGAAGAGCCGTAAATCGCATAGCTGCCATTACCGGTAGCGGTGGAATAAATGGCAGCAAAAGAGTTGTTGCCTGTTGCCGTCGAGTAGATTGCGGCAGTTGCACCATCGCCAATGGCCGTTGACGCATAAATCGCGAAACTGTTATTGCCAATGGCATTTGAATTGTAGGCAGCAAAACTGGTGTCACCGATGGCGTTCGAGGCATACGAAGCGCTGCTGCCATTGCCGACTGCATTCGAGTAGTTGCTGGCGCTGCTGCCGTTACCTACCGCATTCGACGAATAAATCGCATTGCTGCCGCTGCCGGTAGCGCTTGAATTGCTGTAAGCCGTCGCGTTGTTGCCGACCGCGCTGGAGTAGACACCTGCGAAGCTGTTGTCGCCGGCGGCAACCGAGTTTCCGTAGGCCAGGCTGTTGACACCCGTCGCCGTGGAATTACCCGATGCGTCACTTTGATAACCAGTGGCGGTCGAATCGCCAGTGGCATTGCTGTAGGAACCGATTGCCGTGCTGTAATTGCCGTTCGCATTCGCGGCATAGCCGCAGGCGAGTGCATAGGTACCCGTGGCTGTCGCGCCGCCGTTGCCGCCACCATTCAAATCACACGTATCACCGGCTTGTGCCACTTGGGCCGAAATGCCCATTAATACCGCTGCTACCAATTGTTGGCGGATACTCGCCCGACGCGGATTGAACTTTTGACGCTTCATATGCAGCCCCCTGATTAAATTGTGACGTACTTCACAGAAGCACGAACTCTTAATGTAACGTTAATTAGTGTCCCGAGTAAATGCTTTAAAGGTTAATTGTTGTCAGCCAGAATCCTAGGCCATGTTTGATGGCATTTGTGTGACTAAACCCGAGAAAACGCACTTTCAAGACAAGCGTTGACCCCCTATCTGTCTGCTACCGCACATCATTAATTACGAAGAACACCGCCCAACACGGCCAACGGAGCCCGGTCGGCCATGCGGCCAGTCGTCCCTCCTTCGGTTCCCGCACCGGACGATTTGCTTTAAGGTGTCGTTCCTGTTTTGAACGAGCGAACCGTCCACGTGACTACCGATCTTTGGCAACAAGCAAACGAGCAATTCAAAGCCAAACAATTCCAGGCCGCCAAAAGCAGTTGCGAGCAATTGCTGGCGCAGCAGCCGGAAAACGCGATGGCCTATTGCCTGCTTTCCTCCTGCTTTCAAAGCCTGAATAGACCGCGCCTGGCGACCTTCAATGCGTTCCAGGCCTGCAAACATGCCAACGGCGGACTGACGGCACGCGACATCCTGGCGATCAGCGGTGCCTGTCTGGCGGTCGGCGAGACCTTTCTGGGGCACAGCATCCTCAGTTATGTCGATATCGACGACAAGCGCAACCGCGAAGCCCTGCTAGACGTGGGCCGGCAATACAGCGCACTGGAAGACCAGCCGATGGCGCTGCGATTCGTTCAGCGCGCCCATGCCGAAGGTTTTAACGGCTGGTTCGCCAACCATATCCTCAGCATTATTTTCAGTTTTACCGGCCCGGTGGAAAATGCCGTCTCGGCCAGCGAATCCTCGATTTCCAAAAACAGGCTTCATGGCCATGCCCACTGGATGCGGGCCCAATTCGGCAGCAAGGAAGGCAACGCCCTGCGTGTTGCCCGTATGCGCGAAGTGCTAACCCAGCCAGGCTTGACCGTCGACGACAACACCTACCTGCAATACGGAATATTCAAGGAACTGGATGCCGTTGACGACACCGCCGGCGCCTGGGAAGCCCTGGCCGAGGGCATGAAACACCGCCGCAGCGTGGTGAAATTCAGCATCGAGCGCGAAAACCTGAGTTTCGACAAACTGATCGCCGCCACCAACAATAATTTTCTCGAGGTGCCCACGAAGGTTCCGCAGGAAGTGACGCCGATCTTCGTGGTCGGGATGCCGCGAACGGGCACCACCTTGCTGGAACGCATTATCGGCAACCATCCGCAAATTACCGCCTGCGGCGAATTAAGCGATTTCAAGATGCAAATGCAGTGGGCCGCCGACGCGCCTCTGCCGGTGCAGATGAATCCGGAATTCGGCGATCTGGTTCCGAAAATCGATTTCCATATCGTCGGCAACCGCTATCTGGAAAAAACCCATCGCCTTATCGAGGGCAGGAAATTTTTCAGCGACAAATTGCCGTTGAACTACCTCTATGCCGGTTTGATTTTGAAGGCGATTCCGCACGCGAAAATCATCAACCTGCGCCGTCATCCGATGGACGCGTGTTTCTCGAACATGAAGGAGCTGTTTGCCCATCATCACTACGCCTACAGCTACGACATGCTGGAAGTGGCGAACCATTACCGCAATTATTCGCGCCTGATGAAGCATTGGCACAAAATCGCGCCTGGCCGGATTATCGACGTGCATTACGAACATCTGGTAACGCAACCGGAAGTCGAAGCCAAACGCGTGCAGGAATATCTGGGCTTGCCGGAAGTCGAAGGCGTTACCGATATCCTGGCCAACAAGCGCATCACCACCACTGCCAGCACCCTGCAATTGCGGCAACCGATCCACAGCAAGAACATGGGTGGCTGGAAGCGTTATGAAACGCAGCTGGAACCGATGCGTCTGGCATTGCTTGATGTGATCGAAGAATACGAAGCGCTGTTGTGAAACATCCGAAAATCACGTGCCGCGCGGCTTCGCGCGGTGCGTCGCGGTGGCACTCCAGGGATCGTCCGGCCACGGGTGTCGCGGATAGCGGCCTTTCATTTCCTTTTTTACTTCCGGATACGTGCGTTCCCAGAAACCCTTCAGGTCCCGGGTAATTTGCAGCGGTTTGCCGCCCGGCGACAACAGGTGCAGCGTCAGCACGATGCGGCCATCGCAAATGCGCGGCGTGTCGGCGAGGCCGAACAATTCCTGCAGTTTTACCGCCAGCACCGGCAAGGCATCGTGCTGATATTCGATCGCGCGCTCCATACCCGAGGGCACCAGGATTTTCGTCGGCGCCAACTGGTCGATTTTCTGGCGCAGGTTCCAGTCGATTTCCGATTTCAGCGCTTCGCTCAATTCCTGTTCGCTTAAACCGTCGAGCCTGGTTTTTCCCTGCAATGCCGGTTTCAGCCATTGCTCGCGTCGCAACAATAATGCCTCGTCGCTGAAATCCGGCAGCTCAAGTTCCGGCGTCCACACTCGCAGGCAACGCACGCGTTCACGCCACTGTTTCAGGTTTTCCGTCCACGACAAGGCATTCAATCCCAACTCGGCGACCGCATCACAAAGTGCCTGCGCCGCCTTTGCCGGATCGGGCCGGCCCGCCGGTTTCGATTCCAGAACGATCTGATCGAAACGTCTTTCACGTCGTGCAAT
>CAZPCE010000191.1:0-4358 GCA_964584915.1 uncultured Arenimonas sp.
CCGGATTTCTGGATTGAAACCATCCCCTACAAGGAAACGCGCGACTATGTTTCGCGTGTCTTGGCGTTTAGCGTGGTATACGATTGGCGACTGGACAGAAGTGCCACCTCCTTGACCGACCGCATGCTGGGTCGTTTCAACCAAAACCAACGCCGCGCTTTTGTCTGTCCCCAATCCACCACAATGAAACCACTCTAATGCCACTAGAAATCGTCATCCTCGGCGCCACCGGATTTGTTGGCCGCGCATTAGTCAGGCGCCTGCAGCAGGACGGCCATTCGATCACCGTCCTGAGCCGCAATCTCAACGCACATTTACTGCGCCTGTTGCCGCCGACTGTCAAACAGATCAACACTGACGTTTACGATTTGGAAAAATTGCAGCATGCGATCAAGGGCGCCGACGCCGTGATCAATCTTGTCGGCATCTTGAATGAAAAAGGCGATAACGGCCGCGGCTTCCATCATGCCCATGTGGAACTGACGCAGACCCTGATTCAAGCCTGCAAGAACATGGGTGTGCATCGCCTGCTGCAAATGAGCTCGCTCAATGCCGGCCGCGGCGAAAGCTATTACCTGAAATCGCGTGGCGAGGCGGAACAGGCGGTAAAACAATCCGGTTTATCCTGGACGATTTTCGAACCTTCAGTAATTTTCGGGCTTGGCGACGGTTTGTTCACCCGCTTCGGCCAATTGCTGAAACTCGCTCCGGTAATGCCCTTGGCGCGCGCCGATGCGAAATTCGCCCCGGTCTATATCGGCGATGTCGTGCAGGCGTTTCGCCAGGCGCTCGGCGACAAGAAAACCATCGGCGAAGTTTACGAACTCTATGGCGATGAAGTTTTTACACTGAAGGAAATCGTGCGCATGTCGGCACGGCAACTCGGCTTGAAAACCGTGATCGTTCCGCTGCCGGATCTCCTGGGTCGCCTGCAGGCGATGATTTTCGATTTCGTTCCGGGCAAGCCTTTCTCCTCCGATAATTTCCGTTCGCTGCTCACCGATTCCGTCGGCGGCGTGGATGGTTTGTATCGTCTGAACATCCGGCCAACGCGCGTGCAGGAAATCCTGCCGGACATTCTCGGCCATGGCAATGACCGCCAAGCCCGCTACGACCGCAACCGCGCCGACCGCTAGGACAACCAAGGATAATTATGGGACTGCTAGACCAACTGCTGGGCAATGCCAGCGAACGTGATCTCGATAAATTGCAAAAAGAATTCGGACCCTTGCTCGCACCAGGCGAACAACTGGTAAAAGCCTACGCGGTGATTCGCGACTTGTTCGTCTTTACCGATCGCCGGCTGATTTTGTCGAACAAGCAGGGCATTACCGGCAGCAAGGTGGAATATTTGAATATTCCCTATCGCAGCATCGTGATGTTCACTTTCGAGAATGCCGGACATTTCGACATGGAATCGGAACTGGCCCTGCATATTTCCAGCCAGATCGAACCGATTCGCCGTACCTTTGGTCGCGGTGATTCGACCAAGGAAATCCTGGCGCTGCTGGCCCAATACACCTGCAAATGAAAACCTATCTGGTGGGCGGTGCCGTTCGCGATGCTTTGCTCGGACGCACGGCCGGCGACCGCGATTACGTCGTCGTCGGTGCCACGCCGGACAAGATGCTTGCACTGGGATTCCTGCCGGTTGGAAAGGACTTTCCCGTCTTTCTGCACCCGCAAAGCAAGGAAGAATATGCACTCGCCCGCAGTGAACGAAAAACAGCGGCCGGTTATCACGGCTTCGTGTTTCATACCGATCCGGGCGTGACGCTGGAACAGGATTTGATCCGTCGCGACTTTACCGTCAACGCGATTGCGCAGGACGAAGACGGCAATTTGTTTGATCCGTTCAACGGACGGCAAGATATCGAAAATAAAATCCTGCGGCATGTGTCGCCCGCATTCGCCGAAGACCCTGTTCGCATCCTGCGTGCCGCTCGCTTCATGGCGCGCTTCGCCGAATCGGGTTTCAGCATCGCATCCGAGACGCTCGAATTGATGCGACTGATGGTTGCCAACGGTGAGGTCGATGCCCTGGTGCCGGAACGTGTGTGGCAGGAGCTGAAACGCGCACTCGAAGAACCGCGGCCCTCGGCATTCATCCAGACCTTGCGCGATTGCGGTGCTCTGAAAATATTGTTTCCTGAAATCGATGCCTTGTTCGGCGTGCCGCAACGCATCGAATTCCATCCCGAAGTGGATGCCGGTCTGCACACGCAAATGGTTTGCGATATGGCGGCTAAGCTTGCGCCCGGTGCTGCTCTGCTCGGCTTTGCCGCATTGACCCATGATCTGGGCAAGGCATTGTCACCGAAAGAGGAATTACCCAAACATATCGGGCACGAAAAAACCGGTCTGGAGCCGCTGGCGAATCTTTGCCAACGCTTCAAGGTACCGGCGGATTATCGCGACCTGGCCGAGATTGTCTGTCGCGAACATCTGAATATCCATCGTCTGGATGAAATGAAAGCCAGTACCGTGCACGACTTGATTGCGCGCTGCGATGGCTTTAGAAAACCCGAGCGTATCGACCAACTTGGACTGGTCTGCGAAGCCGACAAACGCGGACGTCTTGGTCTGGAAAATACCGCATACCCGTCACGCGCATTGCTGAACAAATATCATGCCGCGGCGATATCGGTAACGTTCAAGGATATCGATAGTGCGGGCCTGCAAGGTCCGCAAATCAGTGAAGCGATGCGGCGTGCCCGCATCAAGGCGATTGCGACCGCGATGGTATAAGGTTCGAGAATAATTTCCTGTCCAATTTGTGCAACCATGCCTGCATGGGCAACAGACAGACGCACAGGCCCAAACCTACGCCAATGGTATCTGCCAACGCATCACGCCAATCCATCATGCGTGTATTGGTGAAATAGCCCTGAGCAAATTCCAGAATGATTCCGAGACAAACCAAGGCAAACGCACTTAGCCACCAGCCACGCTTGTGCCGGAAAATCATCACCGCCCAGGCAGCCAAAACTCCGTAAGCCAGAAAATGTCCGATTTTGTCGCCATTGCTGATGTCGATCGAAATATCGGGCGGCGTAATCATCGACAACACGATGCAGAGCAGCCAGCCGAATATCCAGATACCCAGCCACAACGAGGGTTTCGCGAATTCGCGCATCACAAGCGCCTCGACAAATTGCCCATGGCAAAGGCATCGCGAAATTCCACATCGCGCTGAAAGCCGATCACCTGGAAACGCTCGCCCATTTCGCCGGGCAAGGTCAGTTTTTTTATTTCCTGATGCAATCGATATCGAATCAACTCGTCTTCGATATCTTCCACCGCTTGCATCGCCTGGGGCAGGCCGTTGCCAATCAGGAAGCTGGCTTGCGAGCAATACCCGGACAAATCGAAGCCGGCATTTACGCCGGCTTCCGCGACGGCGGTGAAGTCGACGAATGCGGTAATGTCCTGCAAACCGGGCAAATAAAACGGATCGTTATGGGCATGATGACGGTAATGGCAGACCAAGGTGCCGTCGCTGCGTTCCGGCAGATAATATTCGCGGCGCGGATAGCCATAATCGACGAATAGCATCACGCCTTTTTCGATCAGGCCGCCAACGGCCTGTATCCAGTAAGGCAGTTGCGGCAATACTTCGGAACAATAGTTTTCGGCAAACGGCATTTCGGTATCGCGTTCGATATGGCGGACGGCGGCACGCAGCATCGCATCGGCAGGCTGATCGACCCGAATGAAGTTTTCATCGGTGTCGAGCACCACCATTTCTTCATACACCTCACCCTCGCGGACAACGAAACGCGGCGTCGGCAGTGCATCCAGCACCTCGTTCGCGAACAACACGCCTTGCCAGGCGGATTCAAACGGGCCGTCGAGCCATTCGCAACGGGCGAATAATTCCGTCGCCAAATTTTCTTCCAGCCGTTGCCGTTGCCGTTCTCGCAAATCGGCACTGGGTTCCAGTATGCAATATCGTGTCGGCAGCAGGTTTAATGCGGAAAAATGTTTCAACGCATGTTCGGCAAATGCCCCGCTACCGCCGCCGAGCTCGAAAAAAACCGTATCGCCTTCGAGTTGTTGCAGGACCTTCGCACTCGCCGTCGCGATGCATTGCGCAAAGATCGCACCCAGTTCCGGCGATGTCACGAAATCGCCTTCGGTGCCGAATTTTCTGGCGCCGGCACTGTAATAGCCCATGCCCGGCGCATACAGTGCAAGTTCCATGAATCGCGAAAACGGAATGGCGCCGTTGTTTTCACGAATATGTTGCTTCAGCGCCCGGGTAAAGGCCTGGCTATGTGCCAGCGCTTCCGGGCTGGCTTCTGGAAGAGATATTTTCATGACGCCATTTTCGCACGGGTCTGTGTGTTTTATGTGTG
>CAZPCE010000191.1:4458-5868 GCA_964584915.1 uncultured Arenimonas sp.
GGAAGAGATATTTTCATGACGCCATTTTCGCACGGGTCTGTGTGTTTTATGTGTGCCGCCGACGTTGCCGACGCGGGCAGCAAAAAGCCCGCCCCTTTTCAGAGGCGGGCTTTATCCGACACCACTTATTTGGCTTGAAACGCCGTTTGCAGACCCATGCCTTCAAAACCCTGCGGTGCCACGCCGTCGTTGGCGAAACGGTACAAGGCGGCAGCATAAACACCCGACAGCGCGCTTTGAACAATGCCGACCGTCAAGGCAGACAAAACGGTCAACACCACAACCGTACCGCCGAGATAAGGCGAAACCGTAAAGCCAAGAATGCTCAGCAAGACACCCATGATAATCACGCCGGCCATGATGAAACCAAACACGAAACCGATGCCCAGTTGGCCGACGGCGTTTTCGCCCCAGGTGGTTTTCAGCAACTCGATGCTTTTCTTGACCGCGTCAATCGGTCCGATCTTGTTGGCGACCAACACCGGAACCACGAGAAAACTAGCTACCGTCCAGGCGGTACCCAAAAGACTGCCCAGCATGCGGATAACAAAGTTGTCCTTGTTTTTCAGGAACTGCAGCAGCAGGCCCACCGTGGCGGCAATGGCGGCATAACCCAGAATCGGCAGCATGCGTTCGCGTGCGATTCGCAGACCATCGGCCACCGTCGGGTCACCGCCGTTCAAACGAATCATGGCGGCACCGACCAGTGCGGAGTTGAAAAAGAAAATCACGAAGTACTGGCTGAGATAAAACAGGAATCCGATGACATAACCCAGCGGACCGGTACCTCCTTCGAACAGCTTCAGGCTGACGATTGGTATGGCAAAGGTTGCCAGCACAATCAAGGCTGCAATGCCGGAGATGACCGGGAAAACCAGCAATTCCTTGTCCGAACGCAATACGCCTGCACTTGCTTTTACCAGTTCCCAACTGCGGGAAAACTTAGCAAACATTTTCACACTCCTCAGAAATGAAGTCAGCCACAATGGCGGCACAATATTGCGTTAATTTGACGAAAATGCACAAGCGTCTAAAGTAATGGCAATCTGCAACAGAATGCATCGTTTTCAAAAGGCTATCCATGCAAACCGCTCCCGTTGTCCTGATCACCGGTGCCGCCAAGCGAATCGGCCGCAGCATCGCCAAGTGCTTGCATGCACGGGGGTTTTCCGTCGCCATCCATCACCGGAATTCGGCCGTTGAAGCGGAACAACTTCGACAGGAACTGGAGCAGGCAAGACCGGATAGCGTTCTGGTGCTGCAGGCCGAGCTGGGCGAATTCGACCGCCTGCCGGAAATGATCGCGAAAACCGTCGGTCGTTTCGGCCGTCTCGATGCGTTGGTCAACAACGCCAGCAGTTTTTTCCCGACGCCGATCGGCACCACGCAAGACAAGGACTGGCAACAATT
>CAZPCE010000192.1:0-5866 GCA_964584915.1 uncultured Arenimonas sp.
GCGCTTGCCTGGCGGACGCGCCATGATCGACACGCCGGTGTCGAGCAAATCTTCGCCGGTCAGTTCGAGGTAGGCATGACCACCGCCGAACAGGCGTGGATACAATTCCTGCACACCCTGGTTGACGCGATCGAAGGTTTCCTTGAAACGGCCACGGGTTTCGCGATCGATTTTCTTGATCGCGTCTTCGAGCGTCGTCAAGGCGCTGACCAGGTCTTCGTTCTGGCTGTCGAGATAGGTTTTACGCGTGCTTTGTTCCTGATACTCGGAGATGGCCGCCAGATTGACCGGTTCCAGACGACGCATCTTGTTGTCGATATCCACCAGGTTCTTCTGAAGCACTTCCAAATCCAGATTTTCCGTCAGTGTTTGCAGAACGGCATCAAGCTCCAGACCAGCCGCCACGATGGCTTCGGACAATTGTTCGGACTTCAGTACAAAAGCCTGTTCGGCCAAACGGCGTTTATTGATCGCTTCACGTTGGGCCAGCGCCAATTGGTCGGACTGCTGACGGGTCTGCTCGTATTTGCGCATTTCGTTTTCGATGCCGTCGAGCGCCGAGCGTGCCGCAGCGAGGTCTTTTTCAACAATCACGCGTTGATCCAGAACCGCCTGGCGTTCGGCTTGCAGTTTCAGTACGGGGGCGTCGCCTTCCGCCAATTGTGCATTCAGTTCCGACAATCGGATTTCGAGTTGCGCGCGTTGGCTGCCCATGCGTGCCAGCGATTGCATCAAGCCGTTGACTTTCGTGCGTTGCGATTCAAGGCTGAGCGCCAGTTGATGCGCATGGTCGCGAGATTCACGCGCGACGTTGCGAGCGTTATCCCGAGCCAGCGTCAAATCACGGCGCTCGTTGTCCAAACGCATGCGCTCGGCTTCCAGGTCACCCATCGAACCGACGGCTTTTTCAAGACGAACTCGTGCTTCGCCCACTTGCGTTTGCGATTCTTCAAGTATTTGTGTCAATTGCGCGATTTCTGCATCGATGCGGGCAACACGTGCCTGCGCCGAATCCAGACGGCTTTTTTGTCCTTGCAGGGAACCGGCCAGTTCGGAAACGCTGCGATGATTCAAATACAAAGTGCGTTGAGCGTCTTCACGCAACTGTTCGGCTTCCAGTAATTTGTCGCGCATGGACGTCAGCGCTTCGTTGGTCAGCTGTTCTTTTTTCGCGAGGTTTTCGATATCGCTGCGCAGTTGCTTGATTTCGTTTTCGCGCGCGAGCGCGCCTTGCTGCGCTTCACCGCTGCGGGTGACACGAACCCAGCCTTGTCCCAGCCATTCGCCGCTCTGGGTAATGACTGCCTGGCCGTCTTGCAACGACGACAGCATGCGTTTCGCCGCATCGGCGTTCTCGGCCACCAGAATATTGGCCAGCAAACGTTTTACCGCCGCCGGTCCCTGCACTTTCGCGGCCAGTGAATTGGCGGCAACGGCATCATTATTCTGTTCGGATGAGATCAGCGCGACGCGACCTTGCGACAGACTCGACAAGGCTTCGAGCCATTGTTCCGGCGAATCGACGGTCACGGCTTCAAGCAAACTTCCAAGCACGGTTTCAACGGCGGTTTCCCAGCCGGATTCAACGCTCAATGCTTCGCCGAGGCGGGTATTACCGTGGATGTCCTGCGCCTTCAACCAATCGAGCGCGATATTTTTTTCCTGACCCAGGGCGGCATGTTGCAATGCTTCCAACGATGCCAAACGTCCGCGTGCGGTTTGAATTTGCTTGCGGGTTTCCGACAATTCGTTCTGGCCGGCACGTTGCTGTTCCTGCAGCGTTTGAAGATTGGCTTTGCGGGTTTCCAGTTGTTCCGACAATTCGTCGAGGCTGGCTTTCTTGGTGTCGTGCTCGGCGCTCATGGTCGCCAGGGCCGACACGATCGCATCGGTATCCAGACCAACGCGTTCGTTCGAAAGAATTTCATTGCGCTTGGCCGCATCGAGCGTCTGCTTTTCAAGATATTCAATCTTGGTGCGTTCTACGTCGGCCCAGCGTGCGGCTTCGGAATGATTGCGCGCGTAGGCATCCCAACGCGTTTGCCAATCCTGCAAGGCCTGTTCGGCATTGCGTAGCGCTTCCTGGCGACCGGCATCTTCTTCCTGCAAAGTCGCCAGTTGCGGTTCGGCTTCCGCGGTCGCGATTTGAAGCTCGCTCATTTGCGCTTCATCGCCGGTGATGTGTTCACCAAGTTGCGCGAATGCCGTCTGTGCTTCGATTTTGGCGGTTGCCAAACGTTGCGTGAGTTCGTGCTGATGCTGGATTTGCTGCTCGATCCGTGCCAATTCACCACTGACGCGATAGCCTTCGGCCTGCACCTTACCCAGCTTTTCACTGGCTTCGGTGTGTTGGCTGCGGCAGGTTTCAATTTGCGCTTCCGCACTGCGCTGGGCGGCGAGGATTTCCTGCAATTTCACTTCGTCGGTCGTCAGCGATTCACGCAGGGCGCTCGATTCGGTATCGAGGCGGCGATATTCAAGCGCTTTTACCTGCGCATCTTTTTCGCGACGATCGATTTGCAGCGTTTGATATTGTTCGGCGGCGCGCGACTGGCGTTTCAGGTGTTCGAGCTGCTTGTCGATTTCTTCGCGCAAATCGTTCAAACGGTCCAGATTTTCGCGGGTCGATTTAATCCGCGATTCTGTTTCCTTGCGGCGTTCCTTGTATTTCGAAATACCGGCGGCTTCTTCCAGGTAAACACGCAGATCTTCCGGCTTGGCTTCGATGATCTGGCTGATCATGCCCTGCTCGATAATCGAATAACTGCGGGCACCCAGGCCGGTACCCAAGAACAGATCGGTGATATCGCGCCGACGGCAGCGAGCACCATTCAAGTAATAGTTGGACTGGCCATCGCGGCTGACGCTGCGCTTGACCGAAATTTCGGCATAGCGAGCATATTCGCCCCCCACGGTGCCTTCCGAGTTATCGAAAATCAATTCGACGATGGCCTGGCTAACCGGTTTGCGGGTCGAGGAACCGGAAAAAATCACGTCGGTCAGCGAATCGCCACGCAGGCGGCTGGCCGAACTTTCGCCCATCACCCAACGCACGGCATCGATGATATTGGACTTGCCGCAGCCATTAGGACCCACCACACCCGTCATATTGGTGGGGAGATGCATAACGGTGGGGTCGACGAAGGATTTGAAGCCGGAGAGCTTGATGGTGGAAAGGCGCATTTTTTTTGAACACTATTTTGAGGTTGTCCGGCACAAAGCCGGCACTGGGGCGAACCCCAGCAAGTAAATAAAGAACCGCGATATCAATAGCTTATGACAATAAGTTCATGCGAACTGCTAGCTATGTCGCGGCGACCGGATACGAGTATAACAGCGTCAATGCCCGATATCAGAGCTCCGTGAAGCTCAAATCAAACACTAAATCTCATCGGTACTTAAAGCCTTGATTGATAAGGCGTGGATGTCGGTTTCCATCAAATTCCCGACGGCCGCGAATACCAGCCGGTGACGAGCAAGTGGCAGCTTTCCCTTGAAGGCATCGCTGACGACATGAACATCGAAATGACCCCGGCCATCGCGTGCACCGGCATGGCCAGCATGACGATGGCTTTGATCGATGATTTCCAGGCTTACCGGTTTCAATGCGGCTTCAATTGCCGCGCGAATTTTTTTGACCCGATCGTTCACGGCAATACCAATTTGAACGGCCTGACTTCCACTTTGGCGTAAACACCGGCTTCGAGATAGGGATCTTCGAGCGCCCAGGCCTGTGCCTGCTGGAGATTCTCAAACGACGCAATGATCGCACTGCCGGTAAAACCGGCCTGACCGGGATTCTCGGAATCAATCGCCGGCAAAGGACCGGCAATTTTCAAACGTCCGGCATTCACCAAGGCTTGCAAACGGGCAAGATGCGCAGGTCTCGCGGCAATGCGATTTTCCAGCGAGTTTTCAACATCGGTGCCGATAATCAGATACCACATGGAAGATTCCTAATTAATGGGTTGTACGGGCTTTATCGGCCAAAAGTTTGTATTTCATCCACACATAACGGGCATGCAGCCAATGGTAGTAGAAGCCCTGTTTTCCATCCAGAAAACCGCCTCGAAAAACATAGTTTTTCAGTAGATAGAAAAAAGCATGGATACCTGCCTGGCCAGCATAGGCTTTTTTCGCCTTGTGGGCATTTTGCTCGGCAAACAGTGCGGCATAACTGTCCAGTTTCGCGGAATACTCCCGGTAGCTGCGGGCCGTATCGTGTTGAATCCTGATATTTGCGGACTTGACTCTCTGGTGACTCAAATCCAGTTTTTCATGCACGTGTGCCGGCAAATACCTCAGGTTATTGCGGAATACCCGCTCGACGGGTTCTTTTTCGCGGCCCCCGAACGACAATGATTTGCCCAGAAAATACGTCTGCCGCTGGCAATTCCAGACATCGGCATTTTCAAACTGAGGCGATGCGACCAAATCGCGAAGCCGGGCGATGTCCTTGTCTTCGCACCACTCATCGGCATCCAGCAAGAAAACCCAGGGTTGAGTGGCCAGCATAATCACTGCGTTTTTCTGCGCCGAAAAACCAAGCCAATCCTGATGCTCGACCCGCGCGCCAGCTTCGCGGGCCAGGCGAACAGTGTCGTCGCTGGAACCGGAATCAAGCACGATCACTTCCCGGCATATCTTCAACAAGGATTGCACGCACCGGACGATGCGATCGGCTTCATTTTTTGTGATGACCACACCACTGAGCGGAAGTTTGGACGACATCGGGCGATATACAAATAGAGGAATGGCCAAAGGATACCATCCCGAAAATCTGCGAACAGCGTTGAAGCGAGTGCGAATTGCAGTAAAAACTTCAAAAAAGTGCGCTTCAGCTAAGGCAAAAGAGGCAGATTTCGGGCATAATATCGCTGTTCAAACGCGAGCTTTCCGTTTGATTTCAGCCAAACACTTCAGCCAATCCCTTTCAGGAGCCTTTCATGTCCGACTCCTTCGCCACACGCGATCTACTCAGCGTCAACGGCAAGTCCTACACCATCTATTCGCTAGCGAAATTAGGCCAGCAGTACAATCTGGCCCGCCTGCCCTATTCCATCAAGATTCTGGTCGAAAACCTGCTTCGTTGCGAAGACGGCGTTTCGGTCACGAAAGAATCCATCGAAGCGATTGCACAGTGGGACGCGAAGAAAGAACCGGACACCGAAATTGCCTTCATGCCTGCGCGCGTCGTGCTGCAGGACTTCACCGGCGTTCCTTGCGTGGTCGACCTTGCCGCGATGCGCGATGCAGTCGTCAAACTCGGCGGCTCCGCTTCCAATATCAACCCTTTGATTCCTTCGGAACTGGTGATCGACCATTCCGTGCAAGTGGACTCTTTCGGCAAGCCAAGTTCGCTGGATGAAAATGGCGAAATCGAATTTGCCCGTAACGGCGAACGTTACAGCTTCCTGCGCTGGGGCCAAAAAGCCTTCAATAATTTCAAAGTCGTGCCGCCAAACACCGGCATCGTGCACCAGGTCAATCTGGAAAACCTCGCGCGCGTCGTGATGGAACGCGAAATTGACGGCGTCCTGCATGCTTTCCCGGATACCGTTTTCGGTACCGATTCGCACACCACGATGATCAACGGCATCGGCGTGCTGGGCTGGGGCGTCGGCGGTATCGAAGCCGAAGCAGCCATGCTCGGACAACCAAGCTCGATGCTGATTCCGCAAGTTGTCGGTTTCAAACTGACCGGCAAATTACCGGAAGGCGCGACCGCAACCGATCTGGTTTTGACCGTTACCCAAATGCTTCGCAGTCTGGGTGTCGTCGGCAAGTTCGTCGAATTCTATGGCGATGGCTTGAATCATTTGCCACTCGCAGACCGCGCCACCATTGCCAACATGGCACCGGAATA
>CAZPCE010000193.1:0-5865 GCA_964584915.1 uncultured Arenimonas sp.
CAGGCCATGTGGTCGAGCATTTCGGCGCTGCCGAAACGAATGCCGGTACGTGAACCATTCAATAAGTGGGGTGCGTTGGTCATGCTTTCCATGCCGCCTGCGACGACTACTTCAGCCGAACCTGCCTTGATCAGGTCATGGCCGAACATTACGGCTTTCATTCCGGAGCCGCAGACCTTGTTGATCGTGGTAGCTCCGGCAGACAGCGGAATGCCGGCGGCGATCGAGGCTTGTCTAGCAGGTGCTTGACCCAAGCCGGCAGGCAGGACGCAGCCCATGATGACCTCAGAGACGTCATCGGCCGCCACGCCCGATTGTTCCAGTGCGGCTTTCATGGCGACAGCGCCCAACACCGGTGCAGGAACGCCGGTAAATTGACCCAATAAAGCACCCAGTGCAGTTCGTTTTGCACCGACGATAACGACAGACATGGCAGACTCCAGACAAGAATTATTTATAAACGTGCACTTTTGCGCGCCACATATTATGCGCCTGCGGCAGCAGTTGGGGAAATACGATGGGTAGGCGTCTGGCGCTTGTGCCAATTGTCAAAGCTCGTTAGCCTGAGCCAACGGGGGAAGTCTATGCGTCTTGCACGTATTGCAGCGGTGGCGGTGTCAACACTAATGATGTTCACGTCATTGTCGCTATGTGCGCAGGACATCAAGTCTGTCCGTTTTCAACGCTATGGTGTCGATGATGGATTGTCGCAAACCACCATTCGCGCCTTGCATCAGGATCGGCAGGGCTTTATCTGGCTTGGAACTCAGGATGGTCTGAATCGTTTCGATGGTTACGAGTTTCGTATTTATCGCAGCGATCCCGACAAGGCCGACACGCTGGCCGACAACCATATCGTGGCCATCGAGCAAGCCGGTCAAAATACATTTTGGGTCGGAACCCAATCCGGCGGATTGGCGCTTTACGATCCTGCCAACGATAACTTCAAACGATTCCAGGCCGGTGGCAAATACGGCGACATAGCAGACAACGGAATCAGCACCTTAAAACTCGACGATAAAAAGCGGTTTTGGGTCGCGACCAATGCCGGTACGCTGCAATGGCTCGATGAAAAACAGATGACTTTCCAGAATGTGGCCGCCGTGAATTACGATACGGTGGGTCGCGTGAAATCCATGATGGATTTCAATCAGGGCTTGATGATAGGAACGCGCAACGGCGTTTATCTTCTGCCCCCGGATCACGCAAGCTTACAGGCATGGCCCGCAAACGCACCATTGAATACGGAGATTGAAACGATCGTCCGAAGCCCGGACGGCAAGGAAATCTGGGTCGCCACGCTGGAAGAAGGGCTTTATCGTTATAGTGCCGGCGGCGTAATGATCGAGCATATAAAGCGCAGCGATGGCCTGGCCGATAACAACGTCCGCGATTTGAAGTTTGACCGTAACGGCCGATTATGGATTGCCACTTTCGACGGCCTGTCGCGCATCGACGCACCAAAGGCCGTCATAAAAACCTGGCGTTACAACCAGGGGCTGGGCGGTAGTCTGGCTTCCAGTCGAATCCAGTCGTTGATGCAGGACCGCGATGGACTGATGTGGATCGGCACATGGTTGAACGGAGTAAGTCTGTTTATTCCGCGTACCGAGACATTTCAGGAAATTACGTCGCAATCAGGCGGGATGGCTTTACCGGCTTCTTCGGTGCCGGGACTGTTCGTGGACAAGGATGCCACTGTCTGGTTCGGAGTGCTGGAAGGCGGCGGTCTGGTTCATTACGATTTGCAGAAAGGTGTTTTGGCGCGTTACGTGAATAACCCCAATGTGCCCGACAGCCTGCCACCTGGTGCGGTGCAGAACATCGTGCGTGACCGCAAGGACCGGATATGGGTTGCCACCGGGGCAGGCTTGGCAAAATTAATGCCGGATGGAAAAACATTCGAAATTTTCAGAAATGAAAAAGACAACCCGCATTCGCTTCCCTACAGCGCAATACAACGATTGTACGTAGACTCGAAAGGCACTCTGTGGGTCGGTACCGCTGGCGGGGGATTGGCATCGCGATGCGAAGAGTGCGATGAGTTTGAGCGCTATCCGGTGCCGGCTTCCGGGAATAGCGAAAAGCATTCCAGCAATGAAATAGTCAACGCCATTTTCGAAGATTCGAAATCCCAGTTCTGGTTCGGGCTCAGGCCTGGCGGTTTGGTCAAGCTGGATCGGCGAACCGGCGTCATGCAGCGATTTCGCGGAGAGCCAGGCAAGAAGGGCGCGCTCAGCCACGATACGATTACGTCCATTTCCGAGGATAGCCATAGGCGTCTATGGATCGGAACCCAGGGTGGCGGCCTGAATCGCATGGAGATAGGTGCCGGAGGCGAAATGGCGTTTACCTCCTACACGACAAAAAACGGCATGACGGCCAATGCCATCGGTGGCACCGTGGAAGACAAGCGCGGCGATATCTGGGCCAGCACCACGACTGGGATGTCGCGCATCAATCCCCGCAACAACCAGATAGAAAACTTTGGTTCCCGCGATGGCGCGCAGGGGATCGGATATTTCATCGGTTCCTACGGGCAACTGCCTGATGGCAGGATTCTGTTCGGTGGCTTGCGGGGGGTCACTTTTTTTGATCCGCTGAAGGTCGGTTCGCAATCCGCCCCCAATCGGGTCGAGTTGACGTTCATCCGCGTATTGACAAGCGGTTCGCGCAATATCGACGAAAAACCATACGCATTCGAGGTCGAAAACGACGTCAGGCGTTTGGTACTGCAACCAGAGGCGGATGACATCAATGTGGAATTTTCAGCCCTGACCTACAACGATCCGCAAGCATTACGCTACGCCTATCGAATGGTCGGCATCCATCAGGAATGGCAGGAAACAAATGCGCTCAGACGACTGGCATCGTTCAATAACCTGCAGCCGGGTGATTACCAATTCGAAGTGAAGGCCAGAAGCCCCGATGGACAATGGGGCAAGGTATTCAAGATGCCGATCCATCTGCCGCCCCCGTGGTGGGCGACGGCGTGGGCCAAACTTGCCTATTTTGTTCTGGCTGGAGGCATCGTGGCCATATTCGCGTGGAACGTGAACCTGAGATTGCGTGAACGTGAACGCGCGCAGGCGAACATCCGTGACAGCGAACAACGCCTGAAGCTCACGCTTTGGGGCACCGGCGACGAGCTGTGGGATCTCGACATCGAGGGCGATGCAATCCGGCGCACCAATCCACTCTTGATTTTGAAAGGATCAACCGGCGACTACTCCACCAATGCCAGGTCGCTTATGAAATACGTACACCCTGAAGACGCGGTTACGTTTGAAAAGGCAATGCGGGAACACATCAAGGGAAATACGGAGGTCTTTGACGCCACTTGCAGATCGGAATCGACGACCGGCGGTTGGCGTTGGATTCGCATGCGTGGACGCGTCGTGGAAAGGAATGCCGACGGCAAGGCCGTTCGCATGGTGGGGACTACCGGTGACGTCACCGAATTGAAGCAGCATGAAATCGCGCTGGCAGAAATGAACGCCCAGCTGGAGCAGCGCGTTGCGCAGCGTACCGACGCATTGAGCAAGTTGAACGAGAACCTGCATGAAACCATCGATCAATTGACACAGACGCAGCAGCAACTGGTCGAGTCCGAAAAACTGGCCGCTTTGGGTGGCTTGGTGGCCGGTGTTGCCCACGAAATCAATACGCCGCTCGGCATCGGCGTTACTGCCGCTTCCTTTCTGGATTCCGAAGTCCGGCGGCTGGAGAAATTGCTGCAGGAAAACACGCTGTCGAAATCCGATCTTGAAAGCTTCAGCCGCAACGCGACCGAAAGCAGCCAATTGATATTAAGGAATCTCAATCGCGCCGATAAACTGGTAAGAAGCTTCAAACAGGTCGCGGTCGACCAGTCCAGCGAAGAGACCCGCGTCATCAACCTGCATTCCTATGTCGAGGAAGTTTTAATCTCGCTGCAACCGGCGATCAAGAAAACGCCGCATGAAGTCCATTTGTATTGCCAGGAAGTATTGGTGTTCGAAACCTATCCCGGCGCCATTTACCAGATATTGGTGAATCTGCTGATGAACTCGCTGCTGCATGCCTTCCCGAACGACAGGAAAGGAAAAATAGATATCCTGATCAGTCATGATCGCGATGTTGCCCTGATCGAGTTTCGTGATAGCGGCGTTGGAATGCCGGAAGATATCCGGCGCAGGGTGTTCGATCCGTTCTTCACCACCAAGCGCGGTCAAGGTGGCTCTGGACTGGGTTTGCATATCGCATGGAACCTGGCGACGCAGTTGCTGGGAGGCAGTTTGAGTTGCGAAAGTGAAGTCGGCAAAGGCAGCAGTTTCTACATTCGCATCCCGATGACCATGAAGAAACCCGAGTAGGCCGGGCCCCTGATCCGCCATGGTTCAATCCGGCAGCTGGGACCGGACGAGTTCGGCTTCATCCCAATGCTTGAACAGCAATTCAACCAGACGGGGATCAAATTTTATCCCGCTCTGCTCACGGATGAATTCACGGATTTTTTCACTTGGCCACGGATCCTTGTAGCAACGTTTGCTGCCGAGCGCGTCGTAGACGTCGGCAAGCATCGTGATCCGGCCGGTCAGCGGAATTTCCTCGCCTTTAAGCCCTTTCGGATAGCCGCTGCCATCCCAGTTTTCATGATGCGTCATTGCGATTTCGGCAGCGGTCACGAAAATACCGCGCTTCGATTGCGAAAGCATTTCATGACCGATGATGGCATGCATGCGCATCACGTCGGATTCTTCCGGCGTGTGGATCCCGGGCTTGTTGAGAATCGCGTCCGGAATTCCGATTTTTCCGATGTCGTGCAAGGGAGCGGCATTCCGGAGCGTTTCCGCTTCCTTTTCGTCCAGGCCGGCAAGGCGGGCCAGCAGTTCCGCCAATAGGCCGACCCGCCGCACATGGGCCGCCGTTTCGTGAGAGCGCGATTCCGCAGCGCCAGCCAGCACGCAAATCATTTCCATCTGCGCTTCGACCAGTTCCTGGTTCAAGTGCAGGTTTTCGAATCCGATCGAAACGTTGGTGCAGAAAACTTCCACCAGCTTGTAATCGATTTCGGACAGGTCCCAGGTTTCGCCGACATACAGCAAGCTTTCGCTGTGCAGCGTGTCGGTGAAATGCAGAACGTAATGGTCGTTCTGGAATTGGTGGCGTTTGGTATCGCAGGCGGATTTAAGGCTTTGCACGATATGCGCGGGCAAACCTTCGTCGGCGCGGTGATTCACGTATTTTGCATAATCGCCGGTCGCCGCGGCGACGACGAGCGCCTCGGGCGTCTCGTCTTTCTGGTTGCCGATCCTGCAATAGAGCGCACCGCGTTCCATGCCCACCAGTGCGGTTAATTGCGACAGGACCGCCGAGGCGAACTCCGACGATTTTTCATGCGAGAAAATATGCGCGGACGCGGCTAGCACGCGTTCAAGTCCGCGCTTGTTGGCTTCGATCGTCATGATGTCGCGGTAGGCGCGCAGGGAAGCGAACATCACGGTCGCCAGTTTTTGCGAGGTGAGCTCGGTTTTTTCCTTGTAATCGTTGATGTCGTAATTGCTGATGACTTCATGTTCGGGCGCCTGCCCGGGTTGTCCCGTTCGCAACACGATGCGGATTTGGTGGTTGTTCAAATTTTCGCGAATGTACTTCACCAGATCGAGGCCGGCGGTATCGGTTTCCATCACCACGTCTAGCAAGGTGGCTGCAATATCGTCGTGGGTTTCAAGCAGGCGCTTGGCCTGGTCGATATTGTAGGCGGACAAAAACTGGAGAGGCTTGCCTTCGAAGCGGAAGTTGCCGAGCACGAGACGGGTGACTTCGTGGATTTCAGGTTCGTCATCGACCAGGAGCAGCTTCCAAGGCTTCTCGGCGTGCGTG
>CAZPCE010000194.1:0-361 GCA_964584915.1 uncultured Arenimonas sp.
ACTTTGTGCGGAGTATGGAATTTTGCGTGAATGTCCGAGAAGATTTTCGGCATCAAGCCATCGCGTGACATAGTGAACAAAATACGGGTTTGGCCGTAAATCATCATCAGGATGACCGAAGGAAGCGCGATAATCGCCGACCATGCAACCCAGTCGCCAAGTTGTGGATGGCCGAGGTTACGGAGAACGAAAGCGAGTGGTTCCTTGGATTGCGACAGAACACCGCCAGGTTGCGCACCAGTTGTGCCGATAGCAGCATAAGACACCAACAGATAGAACACGGTGCAAATTGCCAGTGATCCAATCAGGCCTATAGGAACATTGCGATTCGGGTTCTTGGTTTCTTCTGCGGCCGTTGAAA
>CAZPCE010000194.1:371-5819 GCA_964584915.1 uncultured Arenimonas sp.
CGGCATCGAAACCAACATAAGCAAAGAAGATAGATGCCGCTGCTCCGAGAACGCCATTGCCCGAGAGCGGGGTACCCCAGCCATTCGGCAACATCGGTTCAAAATTTGCATGAGTGACAGAAGGAAATGCGACCACGATAAACGCAGTCAATGCAGCAACCTTTACCAGCACAAGGAGTGCAGTGAATTTTGCGCTTTTCGATGTACCCAGAATCAGCAGCCCGGTAATCAACAGCGAGATCAGACAGGCGATGAGATTGAAGCCACCGTTGGCGGTTGTTCCATCGGGAAGCGTGATGGTATCGCCAGGACCTGCAGTCAGCGCTATGGGTAATCCTATGCCGTGATTGGCCAGGAACCCGTTTGCATAGCCCGACCAGCCAACTGCCACGGCACCCGCCGCGACCGCATATTCAAGAATCAACGCCCAACCCACCATCCAGGCAATCAGTTCTCCGAGTACGGCATAAGAATAGGTATAGGCTGAACCTGCAACTGGAACCATTGCGGCAATTTCGGCGTAGATGAGTGCCGTCAATGCGCAGACAATGCCTGCAATAACAAAGCTGTACATCATGCCCGGACCTGCTTTATTGGCAGCTACGGATGTCAATACGAAAATACCGGTACCGATAATGGCGCCAATCCCCAACATGGTGAGATCGAACGCGTTGAGTTGCCGCTTAAGTCCTTTCTTTTCCGCCGTGGCCAGAATCTGGTCCAGTGGTTTGATGCGGTCAAAAATCATGGTGTTCCCCTAGAGCAGTATCAAAAAAAACCGGCCACAGCCGGAAAGCGAATCAGGTAGCTTGAATAAGCAGAGCTTACAAAAGTCCCTAACCGCCGTAACATACGCGACTTCGGGCGCTGCGGTAAAGCCTTCAGACCGTTTTAGGGGTTCGTTTGGACAATTTCTCACCAGCACAGCAGCAAGTCTTGAACTTGCTGAATGAATACGTCGAATCTGAGCCTGAAAATGGATACTCGACCGGATTGTTAATCGAGTTCGCCAAGCTGCATGAAAATTGCTGCGAACGCACATTGATGATCGGGCATTTCACCGGCTCATGCTGGTTGGTGTCGAAAGATGGCGAGCGAGTATTGCTTACGCATCACAAGAAACTGGAACGTTGGCTTCAGTTGGGTGGCCATGCCGATGGCGATAGCGATCTGGCACAGGTAGCTTTGCGTGAGGCCGAAGAAGAATCGGGATTAACGGATTTGATCGTCGAACCGGCAATCTTCGATCTGGAACGACATGCGATTCCGGCGAGAGGCAAGGACCCTGAGCATTACCATCATGACGTCCGTTTCGTGGTGCATGCGACCGGCAGCGAAGAATACGTTGTCAGCGATGAATCCCATGCGCTGGCATGGCGAAACATCAGCGAGCTCGTGGATGATGTCGAAGCCGAGGAAAGTATTCGCCGGATGGCGAGGAAGTGGTTGAAGCGGAATAAATAGCCACTTTGTAGAACGTGGGAGCGCCCCCCGCCTTCGCCGGGGCGGGCGCTACGCAGGCGCGAATTGCCGAGAGTAATCGCGCCTTGCGGCGCCCCCACGAAATAAGCTTCTGTGAAAATTAAAAAGTCTTTGTTTCCACGCGGCCGCCAAATTCACCGGTCAGCGTGCTGACGTAAATCTTTTCGCCGGTTGCGATATATTCCGGCACCATGATTTCGATTCCGGTACTCAGCTTGGCAGGCTTCGGACGCTTGGTTGCCGTGCCGCCTTTCAGTTCGGGTGGTGTTTCGATGACTTCAAGCACCACGTTCGCAGGTAGTTGCAGGCCGATGGCCTGGTCGTCGATTAGCTGCACATAGCAGTCTTCCAGACCTTCGGTGATATAGCCTTTTGCATCGCCAAGCGTCGCCGGGCTGAGCGTGTAGGGTGTGTAGTCTTCCTTGTCCAGAAAAACGAAATCATCGCCGTCCATATACGAGAAGGCGGCTTCGCGGCGAAGCAAATCGACTTCGACCAGTTCTTCTTCCGACTTCAGGCTGAGATCGAGTTTTTGTCCGCCCGGCACGCTGTACATGATGAAACGGAAGGTCATGTTGCCGCCGCGACCCTGCGGCGAGCTACGTTCGATATCGCGAATTTGATAAACGATCTTGTTGTGTTCGACTACATTGCCTTTCTTGATTTCGTGAGCTTTCATGATGTCTTTCTATTTTGTAGGAGCGCCTTGAGGCGCGATTTTCAGGATGGAGAATCAGGATTATTTCGGTGCCAATCTCACGGCGCCATCGAGACGGATGGTTTCGCCGTTCAAATAAGTATTTTGCAGAATGAAGCCGACCAACTCGGCAAATTCCTCCGGCTTACCCAAGCGGGAAGGGAACGGAATTGAAGCACTTAACGAGTCTTGAACTGCCTGTGCCATGCCGTCCACCATCGGCGTCCAGAAAATGCCCGGCGCAATCGTCATGACGCGAATTCCGAAACGTGCCAGTTCGCGCGCCATCGGCAGTGTCATTCCGACCACGCCGCCTTTCGACGCGGAGTAAGCGGCCTGGCCGATTTGGCCGTCATAGGCGGCAACCGAGGCGGTATTGATAATCACGCCGCGTTCTTTATCGTCTTGTTCGCCATTGTGTTGCATCAGATTCGCTGCGGCTTTGGCTACGTTGAAACTACCGACAAGATTCACCATCACGGTGGTTGAAAATTGTTTCAAGGGCATCGGCGCTTCCTTGCCGAGCACGCGACCTGCACCGAGAATGCCGGCGCAATTGATTGCCGCATTCAGGCCGCCGAGTTTTTCCTTGGCTGCGGCAACATTGGTTTCCACTTGGGCTTCATCGGCAACATCGGTACGAAAGTAAAATGCATTGTCTGCGCCGAGTTCGGCAATCGCCGTGCTTGCCTTGTCATCATTGATATCGAACAAGGCGACTTTGCCGCCATGTTTGACGATGTGCTGTGCGACGGCAAAGCCGAGGCCGGAAACGCCGCCGGTGATTACGGCGCGGATGTTTTGAATTTGCATGGGCAACTCTTTTTCTGGGATACCTTATTTTACCGTAGGTGCGCCTTCAGGCGCGACAAATCCGGCATGATTCTTCGCGCCTGACGGCGCTCCTGCGTTTACAGGTCGAGAACGTAGAACGTATCGCAGCCGCCGTGGCCGGTATTGCCCAGGGTACCGCATTGTTTCTTGAAGCCGCTGCGGACATAAAGGCTTTGTGCGTCTTTCATGCTGTCCAGGGTTTCCAGATAGCAGCGCTTGAAACCATGCATGCGCGCGGCTTGCAGGCAGCGGCTCATCATGGCCGTTCCGGCGCCCAAACCACGGCATTCGGGCAGGAAATACATTTTCCGCAATTCACATGTGTCGGGATCGCCACCGGCGAGCGGTGCGATTCCGCCACCACCTTTCACGCCGCCATTCATCACCACGACAAAATAGGCACTGCGGTTTTCGGAATAGGCCCGGCTCATCCAATCCACTTCGGGATCATTGATCGCAAAACCATCGCCGACCGCACCGAATTCCGGCATTACCTTGCGGATGATTTCAGCGATGACGGCATCGTCGCCGCTTTCTATCGGGCGAATGCTGAAAGGCAGTACATCGGTAACGCGTTCGAGTAGGTGATTCGGCAACCAGCCTTTCCGGCCTTCGGAATTGACGCACCAGGACCAATCGCCGAGTGCTTCCTCGGCGCTGACCAATTCCCCAGCACGTACTGCCAACTCGATCGCGTTGTAGTGAGCAGTCGTTACCGCTTTTTTTTCCGAGGTAACGAGGAACTTGGATTCATGCACCCAGCCTTCGCGACCTTGTTCATCGGTTGCCCAGAGAAATTCGGGGAACTCGATGTCTCGCCCACCCAATGTAATGATTTCACCCGATTCGAAGTGGATCGGATTGGCATACTTTGGCTGATACGCAGCCGTTGTGCGGTAGCGGCTATGAGTTCTCATGTGGTGCTTGCCCGGTTGACCTTGCTGCCAGTTTCGCGACCCAATAGTTGCGACAGCCAGCGGCCGGTATCTATTAATTTATCCAGTTGAATGCCGGTTTGCATGCCAATACCTTCCAGCATGTAAACCACGTCTTCGGTAGCGACGTTGCCGCTTGCACCTTTCGCATAAGGACAACCACCGGTACCGGACACCGCCGAATCCACCACACGGACGCCTTCTTCCAGGCAGGCGAGAATATTGGCCAGAGCCTGGCCACGCGTGTCGTGGAAATGCACGGCCAGCGAAGCCATTGGAATTTCACCGGCGACCGCTACCAGCATGGCACGGGCATTTATCGGTGTGCCGATGCCAATGGTGTCGCCGAGGGAAATTTCATAGCAGCCGAGTTCGAATAATCGTTTCGATATTCGGACTACGTCACTGACAGGCACCTCGCCTTGATAAGGACAGCCCAGCACCGTCGAGACATAGCCGCGTACTTTCACGCCATCGTTTTTTGCCTGTTCCAAAACCGGAATGAATCGTTCGATGCTTTCGTCAATGCTTGCATTGATGTTTTTTTGGCTGAAGGCTTCGGAAGCGGCCCCGAATATCGCGACTTCCGTGGCTCCTACTGCACGCGCACGTTCATAGCCTTGCAGGTTGGGAACCAGGACTGGATAGCTGACGCCGGGAAATTTTTCGATGCCGGTAAAAACTTCCGCGGCGTCGGCCAGTTGCGGTACCCATTTCGGGCTGACAAAACTGGTGGCTTCCACGGTCTTGAAGCCGCAGCCGCTGAGCCGGTTTATCAGCGTAATCTTATCCGACACGCTGATGATGGCTTTCTCGTTCTGCAGACCATCGCGCGGCCCGACTTCGACGATTCGAACGGAATCCGGAATTGTCATTTCTTGCTTCCGGATTGCTTGATCGCTTTGTGAATCAGTTTCACTTCGGCAGGCGTGGCGGAAACCAATAGCAAGCGCTCATTCGAGTAGATGTCGAGCGTATTCAGGTAATTGGCGATCTGGTTTGCATCGCCGCGGACATAGACGTTCGCCGCCTGATTACCACCCGGGTTATCGCGATCAACGAAGATCTGACCGCTGATTTTTCTGTCGAGTACGAGCTGGATTGTTTTAGCAAGATCCACCGATCGCAGGATGACACCGTCTTTTCCCTTGTTGATCTGGTAAATGATCTTGCCGGAAGGCAGCTTGATGTCCGGCGTGATTTCAAAACTGGTTTCCTTGGGCGTCACCACGACGTAGTCGTAGTCGATACCTTTGGCGAACTGGATTTGATGGTCCTTGCTGTTTTTCAGGTCATCCACTTTATTGACGCGCTTTCCGGATTCCTGCTTTGTGGTCACCGAGAACATGGCGGCGCAGTCGGCCGTGACGGACAAATAGTCTTCGGTGCTTGAAGTGGGTGCATTGCGTTCACCTTCGATGATCCGCCAGTTTCCCACCAGTGATTCGTTGCAAGCTGAAAGCTCGGTGGCTGGTGCGGTTTGAAAGGTCACGCCATAGC
>CAZPCE010000195.1:0-5800 GCA_964584915.1 uncultured Arenimonas sp.
GCCACCTTTGGTTTGCGTACCTTCCAGATAGCCCTTGCCAAACCATCCGCCGGAACCAATCGCGATTTTCGACTGGATAATGTTCCAGCCGGTGCCGAGCGGATCCGATTCAGGATAGATGAAAGTCAAAATCCGGTTTTTCTGATAGTCATGCAAAAATTGCCAGGCAATCGGCAGCGAAGCGAGACCGGCGCCGACAAACAAACCGATACGCCACCAATGCATGCCGGCCAGATAAAGCGCAAATGCACCCGATGCCGCCACCAGCAAGCCGGTGCCCAAATCCGGCTGTCGAATAATCAGAGCCGCGGGCACGCCAATAATCGCCGCGCAAATCGCCAGTGTTGTCCATGAAGGCGGCAACACCACGCGATGCAGATACCAGGCCACCATCATCGGAACGCTGAGTTTCAACAATTCGCCCGGCTGCAAATAAAAGAAACCGAGGTTGATCCATAAACGTGCGCTGCGGCCGGAGCCGACTGCAAACACCACGGGCATCAATGCCAATGTCAGCGCGAAAATAAGCGGCGTCCAGGCTCGCAAACGGTTTGGCTGGATTCGGGCAATCAACAGCATCGCGACCAGCCCAGCGGCAAAACGTGCACCTTGCGCGAGCACGAAATGCTGGCCTTCGGCGGCGCCGGCACTTGAAAGCACCACCAGGCTAGTGGCCAGGATCAGCAAGAGGCCAATCAACAGCGGGACATCGATGCAGTCCAGCCAATCGGCAATCCATGCTTGCAGCCAGCGCATCATGGGAGGTCAACCTCGTCTTGTGGAACTGCTGCGGCGCTTGTTGCTTCCGTTGTTTGCGAAGTAGCGGATGTTGTCGTGCCGGGTGTCGTTATCGTCTCGATTTTCGCGCCGGGTATTTTGGGTAACAACCAGGCGTCCATCATTTTTCTTGCAATCGGTGCCGCCGTGGTGGCACCGAAGCCGCCGTGTTCGACGACGACCGCCACCGCAATCTGCGGGTTTTCTGCTGGAGCGTAGGCAATGAACAAGGCTTGATGGCGCTGGTTCAATGCGAGCTGGTTGGGATTAAGGCTGATATTGCCCTTCCGGCTGACCTTCTGGGCGGTGCCGGTTTTTCCGGCGATCGTGTATTGGGCGCCGACGGCAATCGTGCGTGCCGTGCCGCGAGAACCGTTCACGGTTCCCCACATGCCTTCTTTCACCGCATTGATATGGGCCTGGTCATTTGCGATTTGCACCGTCGGCATCATCGGCATCGATTTCCATTGCCCCTGGAAGCCCTGGCGCTTCGCCCTGACCAGATGCAGATGGTTGCGTTCGCCATTGTTCGCCAATGCGGCAGTGGCCTGCGCCAATTGCAGCGGCGTCACGATCCACATGCCTTGCCCGATGCCGGCATTGACGGTGTCGCCGGGATACCAGGCTTGCTTGAATCTTTTTTGTTTTGTTTCCGGCGAGGGCATCACGCCGGTGTTTTCGCCGTATAAATCGATACCGGTTTTTTGGCCGAAACCGTATTTCTGCATGTAGCTGTCGAAGCGCTGTATGCCTAAATCGACCGCGAGTTTGTAGTAGTAGGTATTGACCGACTGCGCGATCGATTCCTGCAAATTAACCCAGCCGTGACCACCATGATGCGAGTCGCGGAAGCCGCGCGAAACGCCCGGTAAGAAAAATTCACCGGTGGAAAGAATTTTATCTTCCGGTTTGCGAAGTCCAGATTCCAGCCCTGCGAGGCCCACGAACGGTTTGATGGTGGAGCCCGGAGGTGTGCCGCCGTGCAGGTTGCGGTCAAACAAGGGGCGCGACAAATTGTCGGTCAACGCGCGATAGTCGGCATGCGAAATGCCGTTGATGAAAAGATTGGGATCGAACAGCGGCAAACTCACCATCGCCAATATTTCACCGGTACGCGGGTCGACGGCAACCGCTGCGCCCTGCAATTCGCCAAAGGCTTCAATCGTGGTTCTTTGCAAGTCGGCATCGATGCTCAATTGAATATCGTAGCCGGGGCTAGCTTGCTGCATACCGATGGTTTTCAACGGGCGACCCTGCGCATTGGTCTCGACGGATTCATAGCCGATCTCGCCGCGCAGCATGGTTTCGTAATATTTTTCCAATCCGGATTTTCCGGTATGCGACAGCGCGGAAAATTTGCTGTCGCCCATTTTTTCCAGATCTTTCGCATCTACCCGGCCGACATAACCGATCACGTGCGCGAACATGTTTTCGTACGGATAACGCCGCGTGAGGTAGGGAACCACTTCGACGCCCGGCAAACGGTAGCGGTTCAACGCCAGCTTGGCGCGTTCTTCTTCGTTCAAGCGGAGTTTCAGCACGACCGGACGAAAACGCCGAGTGGCGTGTCTCGCCTGTTGGAAAGCTTCGATGTCTTCGGTGCCAAGCGAAATGATTTTTTTCAGGTCGGCAACGGTTTCGTCGATGTCCTTGATTTGTTCCGGCACCAATTCCAGACGGTAGGCGGGAACATTGTCGGCCAGCAGTTTTCCGTTGCGGTCGTAAATCAGGCCGCGTGCCGGGACGATCGGACGCGGCTTGATGCGATTGGCGTCCGAACGCAATTGATATTCCTGGTGTTGAAGAACCTGTAGACGGAAGTAGCCAAATGCCAGGCCCGCCATTGCAAGGCCGATACACAAAAAACCGATAAACGAACGCCGGCGAAACTGTTCGCTTTCGGCGATATTATTTTTGATGCGCTGCCGGCGTAAACTGCGGATCACTTAATTTTCTCGCGGGCACGCAGGCGCAGCATGTCGATGCCGACAAACAGCCACGGCCAAAGGAACATCCCCAATACCGGCGACAACCACGCGACCCAGGACAATGCGTGGTCATTCACCAGCCAATGCAGCAAGCTCATGATCAAGCGGTCATTGAGCAGCAAGGCAAAGATAGCGAGCGCCTGTTGCCACAGCGGAAAGAAGCGCAAACGGGCGCGGAATCTCGATACGAGAAATGCCAGGATCACAAGGCGTAAAGCTTGCTCGCCCAATAGGCCGCCTGAAAACAAATCCGAGAGCATGCCGTAAATGAAAGCGGTACCCAACCCCGTTTTTTCGGGCGTTTCCAGGCACCAGTAACAAAGAAACAGGGCCAGCAGATAGGGGCGCGCCAAGTCCAGTCCGGACGGTAACGGAATGATCTGGAACAGCAGCCCCAGCCACAAGGTTATCGTGCGCATCAGGGTGGAAGACTGGCGCATCATGGCGTTTTCTTCTTCTCTTTTTCGACGACGGTTTCAGGACTTGCAACCGGTGCCGCGGGTGGTGCGATCACGGGCTTCGGTTTCGCTGCCGGCGGGCTCGGGATGATTTCATTCACCAGCAACACCTCCAGGCCACGATCAAGACGCGCCGCGGGTTTTGCCTTGCCGACCATGAACAGGCCGGTGTCGTTTGGGTTCAGGCTTTGAATGGTCGCTACCGGAAAGCCTGCAGGAAAACGGCCGCCCATGCCCGAGGTCACCAACAAGTCGCCTTTTCGAATATCGGCGCTTTGCGGAATATCGGAAATCAGCAGGGAGTCCGGCTCGCCGGTGCCAAACGCGATGCCGCGAAAGCCGGATCTTGCGACCTGTACCGGAATGGCATGGTCGGCATCGGTCACCAACAGGGCGGTTGCCTTTGTATCGGTCACTTCAATTATCTGGCCAAGGATTCCGCCGGCATCCATGATCGCCTGTCCGACTTTCACGCCCTGACGCGAACCTGCGTTCAGCACGATGCGTTGTCGGTACGGGTTCAGGTCGACATCGAGGATGCTTACCATCTGGACTTGCAGGCTTCCGTTCCGCCTGGCGTTCAGCAAATCGCGCAGGCGCTGGTTTTCGTCGTTGATCGCACTCATTCGCTGCATGCGCGCATTGACGATTTGCAGTTCGCGCTCCAGCCTTTCGTTGCTGTCTTGCAGTGCCTGCCGCGTGGCCAGTTCGTCGTCGACGCCGGTCCACATGCGCGAGGGCAGCGAGGCCAACCACCAGGCTGGCTCGATCACCACCGACAATTGCTTGCGCGCTTGCGGGCCGAGATTCATGCGGTGGTCGGTCAACATCAGGATGCTGGCTAAAACAAGGTAAGCCAGAAGTGGCAGCGTTTCGCCGGCACTGTCGCCAAATCTTTTGCTTGATGATGACGCGTACACCACGAATAGAATTCCGAGTCTCTGCGTGTTTAAAAAAACCGGCGCGATGAACGCGCCGGCATTGAACTGCTATGAAAAATGTTGAAGGAAGCCAAACATTTTCTTTGATCGATCATTGGGAAACGGTTGTCGAATTATTCCGGCGAGAAAAATTCGTTGCCGTGCATGTCGACCAACTCGAGTGCGCGGCCGCCACCGCGGGCAACGCAGGTCAACGGATCGTCGGCAACGTGGACATGCAGGCCGGTTTCTTCGGAGATCAATTTATCCAGATCCTTCAGTAGTGCACCGCCACCGGTAAGCACGATGCCGCGAACGGCAACGTCGGCACACAGTTCCGGCGGCGTTTGTTCCAGCGCCTGCTTGATCGCGCTGACGATGCCTGCCAAAGGCTCGTGCAAGGCTTCGAGTACTTCAGTCGTGTTGATCGAAATCATGCGAGGCACGCCTTCGGCCAGGTTACGGCCCGAGACTTCCATCTCGCGGACTTCGGCCTGCGGGAACGCGTTGCCGATTTCCAGCTTGATGCGTTCGGCGGTGGTTTCGCCAATCAGCGTGCCATGGTTGCGACGTACGTAGTTGATGATGGCTTCGTCGAAACGATCGCCGCCGATGCGAACCGATTGTGCGTATACGATGCCGTTCAACGAGATCACCGCGATTTCCGATGTGCCGCCGCCGACGTCGATGACCATCGAGCCGCGGGCTTCGTGCACCGGAATGCCGGCGCCAATCGCCGCAGCCATCGGTTCTTCGATCAAATACCCTTCGCGGGCGCCGGCTTCTTCGGCAGATTCCTTGATCGCGCGACGCTCCACTTGCGTTGAACCACAAGGCACGCAAATCAAAACGCGCGGACTCGGGCGCAGGAAGCGCGAAGTGTGAACTTTACGGATAAAGTGTTTGAGCATCGCTTCGGTATAGGTAAAGTCGGCAATCACGCCGTCTTTCATCGGGCGGATGGTCGCGATATTGCCAGGCGTGCGGCCGAGCATCTGCTTGGCTTCCGTTCCTACTGCGGCGACGATCATGGTATTGCTGCCCGTGCGGTCACGGCGAACTGCTACGACGGAAGGCTCGTTCAGGACAATGCCTTGGCCACGAACATAGATAAGGGTATTTGCGGTGCCGAGATCAATTGAAAGATCGTTTGAAAACAGCCCGCGGAGCTTCTTGAACATCGTTGAAGCCTGCGCTAGATAAGAAAAATGAAGTTGTTAGAGTATCAATTACAAGGCCCTGAGAGCAAGGAATAATCACTGTTTCTGGGAAATAGTTCGGAGAAATATTTAATGCCATAACGTACAGCTCGCGTTAATATAAGCGCCCTGAAGTATGTTTGATCTCGTTTGATTTCGTGGCCCTTGTGCCATCCCCTTTCAAGGATTTAATGATGGCCTCGGCATTGATTTGTGGTTCGCTCGCTTACGACACCATTATGGTGTTTCCAGACCAGTTCAAGAATCACATCCTGCCCGACAAAGTCCACATCCTGAATGTCTCGTTTCTGGTGCCGCGGATGCGCCGCGAATTCGGCGGCTGCGCCGGCAATATCGCCTACAACCTCAAGCTGCTGGGCGGAAATCCGGTGCCGATGGCGACTGTGGGTCAGGATTTTGCGACGTACCGCACACATTTCGAGGAATGTGGCATCAGC
>CAZPCE010000196.1:0-257 GCA_964584915.1 uncultured Arenimonas sp.
CCAACAATGTTGCAGCCTACATCCACGGCGGCCGTATCGGCGTGCTGGTGGAAGTGAAAGGCGGCGATATGGATCTGGCTCGCGGCATCGCAATGCACATTGCCGCCATGAACCCTCCATACAACAAGGCGGCCGATGTTCCTGCCGATTTCGTTGCGAAAGAAAAAGAAATCGAAATGGCGAAGATGACCGACAAGGACAAGGCCAAGCCGGCCGAAATCCTGGAAAAAATCATCGGCGGCAAGATTGCCAAGATC
>CAZPCE010000196.1:267-5776 GCA_964584915.1 uncultured Arenimonas sp.
CACCGATTTGTCGGTTGAAGCCGCATTGAAAGCCGCTGGCGCCGATGTTGTCGGCTTCCAGCGCATTGCCGTTGGTGAAGGCATCGAGAAAGTCGTTGAAGATTACGCTGCCGAAGTAGCGAAGGCGATGCAGGTTTAACGATGGGCAGGAGCCCGAGTGGCTCTGCACTCCCTACGGTCGTCGCTTAATGCATGGATGGCCGAGAGCGACGTTCCTCATTCTGCCAACAAAAAACCCGCGCCAGTCGCGGGTTTTTTGTTGCCGGTGGTTTCAAGACATGGCGTTTTTTGCCGACTCGATATTTTGCCGAATGCGCAGCTTGTCGACTTCGGTTTGAAACCCCTGCGGCAAAAGCTCTTCATAGATGCTCAGGCATTCCGCAAATCGTTTCAGCTTGAAAAGATAGGCCGCCTTGTATTCGGCGACCAGGCAGCGCAGGTAAATCGCCTCGTACACGATGCCGCGGTCGTACCACTCGAGCGCACGTTCCGGCTGTTCCATTTTTTCGTAGACCACGGCCATATTCACGCTCATCATCGATTTGTCGATATCCGACAAATCGCTGTCTAGCAGCGACTGCAGCAACTTCAAGGCTTCGGCATATTTGCCTTCATCGACGCAGGCCGCCACCGCTTTCGCGCGCGCATCGTAGTCTTCGTAAAGCATCGCTTGCTCTCCATCGTCATGCCGTCAGGTCATCATTGGACTACGCAAGAAAGCAGCATCAACGGCCATGCACGAAATCCATTTGGCCTAGTGCCACTATTAAGCTAGCCTATGGCAATCGTCGATACGGATGACAGCCATGATTGCCCATTTACTCCGCACTGCCCTCGCCTTGCTGGCTTTTGCAGCAGCACAAGCGGCACCCGCCGCGGACAGTAACGCAACGGCTCCGGATCGCCGCATCACGATCACCATTGATGACCTGCCCTGGGTAGTCGGCAGCGATCAGGCCTGGGAGGATAAAAACTCCTTGTCCGCCCGCAGCATCAAGCAACATCATCGTCGACTGATCGCGGCGATGAAAAAAGCCAAGGCGCCCGTGACGGGTTTTGTCAACGAAGGCAAACTGTATTCCGGCGATCTGCTTCAGAAGAACCGGCTCGCCATGCTGGATGACTGGCTTGATGCAGGCTTTGAATTGGGCAACCACACTTACGGCCACGTCAGTTTGCATGATGTCGGATTGCAGGCCTACGAAGATAATATTTTGAAAGGCGAGCAGCAATTACGGCCTCTGCTTGCCAAGCATAAGCAAACGCCGCAATGGTTCCGGCATCCCTATTTGCGTGCAGGCCGAACACTGGAAGACAAAGCGGCATTGCAGAGATTCCTGACCGAACACGGCTACCGAATCGCGCCTGTCACTGTCGACAACGGCGAATGGGTATATGCCTTTGCATACAGAAAAACCTTGGCGAAAGGCGGCGACAATGCTGAAACCCTCGCCCGCTTGCGCCGCGACTATGTTCCCTACATGGCCGCGAAAGTCGATTTCTTCGAACATGCCTCGATTAATCTGCTTGGTTACAACCTGCCGCAAATAGTGTTGATGCACGCCAACGAATTGAATGCCGACACCTACGGCGACCTGATTGCGGCAATTCGTGCAAAAGGCTATCGCTTCGTTACGCTGGAAGAAAGCATGCGTGACCCGGCTTACCTGCGTGCCGATACTTTCACCGGCCGTTTCGGGCCCAGCTGGATCCATCGTTGGGCATTGGCGGAGAAAAAACCGAAAGCATTCTACGAAGGCGAACCGGTTGTGCCGCAATGGGTGCTGGATCTGGCCGAAGTAGAATCGGAGTAAGTCTATGCCTTCAGCAATCCATCCATCGCACGAATGGCACGACTGTCCGGAAACAACCGGCTTTCGATTGCGCTTTCGCTAACGGCAAGATGGTTTGCCACTACGGTCTTGAATATTGAACGCATATCGGTCGTCGTGCGCAAATCGCGACCCTCATACAAATCGCTGCTGCGCAGTCCTGGCCATTGCCCCATCACTCTGCCACCTCGTACTGCTCCACCCGCCATCAGCATCAATCCACCCGTGCCGTGATCAGTTCCACCGGTACCATTCACCGCTGCCGTGCGGCCAAACTCGGTAACCACCATCACCACCGTTTCCGACCAGATACTTGCTGCAGCCGTGTTGAACGCTTTCAATCCGGCATCGAGCTCGGCCAGCTTGCGTTTCAATTGTGCAGCCTGGCCACGGTGGGAATCCCAACCCGTATCTTCAACAAAAGTGACACGCGGACCCTCGGTTTTTGCCATGAAACTGCCTGCAGCCGTCATCATCGCTTCCAATTGACCGCCGCCACGACGCACCGTTGTCGACATCCCCGGCATATCCATGCCTTCCTGTTCGCCGATCATTGCCTTCGCAAAATTTTCCGATAGATCGCTGTCATTGGCATATAGAGCCTGAAGGCGTTGCAACAAACCTTCATCGGCCGCCTGTTTCATTGGTGGCGACCAATTGGTCACCTTTCCGCCTCCGCGAAAAATCAGCGGCATCACGGCAGCCAATGCCAAACCTTCACTGCCGGGCATGGCACGCACACAGCGGTCCAGCCAACCAGTGTTGGCACCGCCGGGTTTATCGGTACCGTTTTCAAGACAATCCTGGGCATCGAAATGCGAACGCTGCCGATAAGGCGGAGCCACCGCCACAATCGGCATCAATTCTTTTTTGCCGAACAATTCATTGGCGAAATTCAATGATGGGTGCAGTGCAAAATTGCCATCAATCCTGTGTCCGATATCCGCTCCATCCATCAGCGACGAACGCAGCGATGAAAAATGCGGATCGCCATAAGCACGCAGAGCATCCATCCCATCCATTGCTCCACGCAACATCAATACCAGCAAGCGCGACCCCTGGCCGGAAGCACCGAAGGCAAATTTCGGAATCGTGCCGAGCAAACCGGCGGCACCCAATCCCATAACAAATTCACGGCGATTAAGCATGATTTATCTCCATTGAAATGCCGGACTGGCAAATAGCAGCGCGTATGCTTGCTGCGGTGATTCGGCACGACGCAAGCTCAGGCTGGTATCGGCATCAAGCTCGGCGCCAAGCGTTGTTTTTGCCAGAAGGAGTGGATCGCGATCACGCGCAATCCAGTCGGCAATGGTTTGTGCTGCCTGGACTCGCTTGAATAATGCATCAGGACCACTCCAATCCTCGGTACGGTCTGCATAGCCGGCAGGCGAACGCGGCGTAAGCACTGGCTGTCCCATTTTCCCGAGCAGCTCCATCGAAGCGCGAAAATGTTCTTCAATATTGATGGAGGATGCGCGAAAGGCGGCCACAAGCCAATCGTCCGGCGTACGCAGTTTTCTGAATTCCGCACTCCATGCTTCAGGACTGTTGATCAGCGCAAGATAAACCGCACTCATATCTCCTTGATGATCGAGATACGTTTTGGCCAAACGATCGACCATTGCGGCCGGCGGTTGATCGGCAACAAAATGGCGCGCCAATTTGGTAGCCAGATGTTTCGCGGTAGAAGGATGATGTGCGAGATCTTTGAGAATCGCGCGCGCTTGTGATTCACCGGCCTCGGAATAGCGCTTGCCCAATACGACACGAGTACCGGGCTCGTGTGCCTGTTCGTAAAATTGAAATACCGAAGCCGGCTTTCCGTCTGCCAATTGCCTGCGACGCGGCATGCTCCATCCCGTCAATGCACGGGCAAATTCGGTAACATCGTTTTGCGAATAGCCGCCATCGACACCCAGGGTATGCAACTCCAGAATTTCACGCGCAAGATTTTCGTTCAGTCCCGGCTTGCCCTTGTTTTTTCCGTTTTCTCTTTGCTGCTGGCGATTTGCCAGTCTTGAAGCACTGCCCACCGAAGCTACGTTATCGAGATAACGCAACATTGCCGGATGACGTGCGACCGCCAGTAACATGTCTTCGAACTTTCCGGCAATGTTGGGCCGGATGGCTTCACGCTCCATCGGTGCGGCGTACAACGACGCTGCACGCTTGTCGATGGAAACTGCGAAATGATTACTCCAGAATCTCGTCAGGCGTTCGCGAAACCCGGACGGCGTGGAAACTGCCCAGCTGTAACGCGCACGGAACTCAGCGGCGATATCTTCGCCGAATACGCGCCGGAAACCCATTTTCTGCCGATCCTTTTTGTTATTGAGGCTATCCGCTTCTCCGGATTTCGAGGAGGAAGCCTGCTTTGCCTGGCTTCTCTCGACCAGATATTCCGTTTCACGATACAAATAATCGAGGCTGCCTGGCAGCTTGCCAAAATGCGCTGACTCGGTGGTAGGTTCTGCCGTGATTTGTGCCGACAGCCACGCAGGTGGATCCTTCATGTTTTCGGCATCGCCGGGCCCGGCACCCAATCCGAATCTGTTTAGTGCATGATGTGCATCATGATTCGTAGTCATAGTCGTTCCTGGTATTGCGCCATGGTGTTATCAACGCAATGTCTGTAAAAGCGTTGACCATGACACGTGAACCCGCTGTCGGATTTTTTAAATGCGACACCCAACCTTCATAATTGAAATCGGAATCCAGCCATCGTGCCAACCACTTCCCTGAATGTATTTGGTCGCCCGCTCAAGTCATGCAGTACGAATCCCATGACGGGTTATTTTCGCGACGGTTGCTGCCGCACCGACCCGCAAGATCGTGGACTGCATGTCGTATGTGCCGTGATGACTGCGGAATTTCTTGTCTATAGCAAAGCTCGAGGCAATGATCTTTCCACGCCGATGCCTGAGCATGATTTCCCCGGACTGAAGCCCGGGGATCGCTGGTGTTTATGTGCCATGCGTTGGCTTGAAGCTTATGCGGCAGGAAAAGCCCCAAATGTCGACCTGGAAGCCACGCATTTGAACGCGCTGGGCGTTGTCAGCCTGAATCAGTTAAAGGAACACGCTCTGGCGGCAAATGCCTGAGTTATAAGGTATTCAGCGAAAATACCGGATAACGCCGCCACTCCGGTTCGTTGAAACGCTTGCCGTTGGCGAAAATAAAATCGAGCACTGCCGTTTGATCGGACAACAATTCCGGATTTTCCTTTTTCCACTGCTCGAACTTCGTTTTCAATTCCGGCTCTGCCTGCAGCATTTCGAACGCACTGTCTTCGAAAACATAATCGGAATAGGCTTCCTTCTTTTCCAGCACGCTATTGAAGAAACCCCAGCGAAAAAAACTGTCGTGCGCCTGCGGCTCGAGTGTTTCGACGGCATAACGTGCATTTGCCTGATTCAACAGCAACAAGTAGTCCCCGGCCCGCGCATGGATGGTTTCCGTTTGCGTGCTCAATTCCATGTCGTCATGGAACATGTGACCTTCGTAGGCCGTAGAACGCGAACTGACATGCTTGATGCGATACGTTTGCGCGTTGAATTGGCGATCTTCCGCAAGCAGCTGCATGTCGACACCGTTCCATTGCAGTCGCTCTATCACTTCGCGCCAGGCTTGCGGAATCAGATAGGCTTTCGGCGTGGCAACGACCACGTCTTCGA
>CAZPCE010000197.1:0-5755 GCA_964584915.1 uncultured Arenimonas sp.
AAACTATCCTGGGAGGGATACCACATGACGTCAGCACGCAAAGGGCCGCAGGGCCACTTTACCGCCGCACTTTCTGCGGCAATTGCTTTGGCTCTGCATATGCCGGCAATGGCTTATGCGCAGGACAACACTGCGAAAAACACCACGGCTGCTTCCACCAATGAAGCGGACGGCACTGCCGATGCAAAAAAAGCCCCTCGCAACAGCGATGAGCCGGTAGAGCTCGAGGCCGTGCAAGCCGTCGGCTTTCGCTCCAGCCTCGAAAAGGCGATGGAAATCAAACGCGCCGAAACCGGCGTGGTCGACGTGATCGTCGCCGAAGACATCGCCGACTTTCCCGATTTGAATCTGGCCGAATCGCTGCAGCGCGTTCCCGGGGTTTCGATCTCGCGCGACGCCGGCGAAGGCAGGAATATTTCCGTACGCGGCCTCGATTCGCAATTTACCCGCGTTCGTATCAACGGCATGGAAGCGCTTACCACCACCGGCGGCACCGATAGCTCCGGCGGTGCCAACCGCGGCCGCGGTTTCGATTTCAACGTGTTCGCTTCCGAATTGTTCAACCGCCTGACCGTCCGCAAAACCGCTTCGGCGAATGTCGAAGAAGGTTCGCTCGGCGCCACGGTCGATTTGCAAACGGCCAGACCCTTCGATTACGAAGGCTTTACGTTCGCCGCCGGCGCACAGCTCGGTTACAACGGCCTGTCGGGCGACAAGGATCCGCGCGCCACGTTGTTGATGAGCAATCTCTGGGCCGACGGAAAATTCGGCGCCTTGTTGTCGGTGGCTTATACCGACCGTCAATCGGTCGAAGAAGGCCACAGCACGGTGCGTTGGGATAACGGCACCAGCAGTGGCAACTTCAACGCGGCCTCGCCTTTCACCGGCGCAAGACTGGCCACCACCTTCCATCCGCGTTTGCCGCGTTACGGCATTCTCGAACACGATCAGAAACGACTCGGCGTGACCGGTTCGCTGCAATTCGCACCGAGCAACAAGACCGAGTTCAATATCGATGTGCTGTATGCCGACTTCGACGCGAAGCGCACCGAAAACTTCCTGGAAGCCATCTCGTTCAGCCGTACCGGCACCGGCAAGCCACAAACCGTCGTGGTCGATGGCGAAATCGACGAGCACGGCAATCTTGTCTACGGCGTGTTCAACGATGTCGATATCCGTTCGGAAGCGCGTTACGACGAACTCAGCACCAAATTCACCCAGTTCGGTTTCTCGGCTTCGCATAAATTCACCGACAGCTTCAAGATGAGCGCGTTCGTCGGCCGCTCGAAATCCGTTTTCGACAATCCGATCCAGACTACGATTACGCTCGATCGACTGAACACCGATGGTTATAGCTGGGATTACCGCGGCAACGACCGGCTTCCGGTGATCAACTACGGTTTCGACCCGAGCGATCCGGCCAACTGGACCTTCGTCAACGGCATATCGGAAATCCGTTTGCGTCCGCAGAAAGCCGACAACACTTTCGATACCGCGCAAGTCGATTTCAGATGGAATATTTCGCCGGGCTTCAAACTTTCCGGCGGCCTGCTGTCGAAAAAATACGAATTCGTCAGCAAGGAATGGCGGCGCGCGTCCGAGCTGGCCGTTCCCGCATTGCCCGGCGGCGTTACGCTGGCCGACCTGACCACGCAGATCGGATTGAACGGCACCAACGGCGGTTCGTTCTGGTTGATTCCCGATATCGCCGCGTTCGCGCAGCAATTCGATATCTACAGCAACAGCGGCACCTTTGCGGTAAGCCAGGATGTCGCCAGCGTACGCGGCAATAATCGCGACGTGGTCGAAAAAGATTTCGGCTTCTACCTGCAAGGCGATTTCAGCACCGAAATCGGCAGCATTCCATTGAGCGGAAATTTCGGCGTTCGCCACGTCAGGACCGAACAGGAATCGACCGGCTATTCGATCACCGGTGGCTTGCCGGTGCTGACGACGGTCACGCGCGATTATGACGACACGTTGCCTTCCTTGAATCTGGTCGCCGATTTGAATGAAGATTTACTGCTACGTTTCGGCGCCTCCAAAGTGATGGCGCGTCCGGGCTTGGGCAATCTGACTCCCGGCGTCACCGTCAGCGTCAGCGGCGGCAATCGCACGGTGACCGGCGGTAATCCCCTGCTCGAACCGTTCCGCGCCAACACTTACGATCTCGGTCTGGAATGGTATTTCGCCGAAGAATCGCTGTTGTCGATCGGCGTGTTCTATAAAGACATCGCGAGCTTCGTACAAACCTCGCGCGAAATTCGTCCTTACAACACTTCCGGTTTGCCCGACAGCTTGCTGGTCGGCACCGGCGCATTACCGACCGACGATTTCCAGTTCAATATTCCGGTCAACACGCCCGGCGGCCCGCTGCGCGGTTTCGAGATCAGCTATCAACAGCCGTTCTCTTTTCTTCCCGGCA
Organism: uncultured Arenimonas sp.; assembly: GCA_964584915.1. Taxonomy (GTDB): domain Bacteria; phylum Pseudomonadota; class Gammaproteobacteria; order Xanthomonadales; family Xanthomonadaceae; genus Arenimonas. The sequence continues at coordinate 2,426 of CAZPCE010000197.1, forward strand.
AATGGGCCAACTTCGGCACGCAATTGAACTACACCCACGTCGAATCGAAGATTCAATACGTCACCTCGACCGGCGTGCCTTCGCTTGAAACCGACCTGACCGGTCTTTCAAGCAACGCCTACAACGCCACGCTTTACTACGAAGGCAAACGTTTCGGCGCGCGCATTTCGGCGGCGTATCGGGACGATTACCTGACCACCGTGCCGGGCCGCAACAACAATGATGTCGAAGGCACCAAGGGCGGCACGACTTTCGACATGTCGGCTTCGTGGAAAGTGAATGACCAGTTCGAACTGACATTGGAAGGCTTGAATCTGACCGATATGTATCAGGACCAATGGGTGGACTCGGTGGCCGACCGCGTGTCGGTCTATCACCACACCGGCCGCCAATTCTTTGTCGGCGTGCGCTTTAAATTATAAATGTGACTGACTTGAAGCCAGGGCAGGATTGTTCCCGCTGCCCTGGCTTCCTTCTTATAAATGAAGCGAAGAGATTTTATCCATGCGGGTTTACTGGCATTGCCAGCGTTGGCGGCTTGCCGAAGCTTTTCGATTGCTAAAAATCATTTCGATGCCTGCGTTACAAAAAATCCGGGTTCCTTTTTCGGGGTTGCCTGTTTTGATTCCATCGCTGCCGCGATAGCCGCGGCACCTGCCGACGGCAAGCATCCCTATCGCGTAAGAATTAGCCGCGGTATCTGGCGAGAAAAACTTGTCGTCGACAAACCGAATATCCATTTGATCGGCGATGACCGCAAGCACTGTGTTTTAAGCTTTGATGCTGCCGCCGGCATGTTACGGCCAGACGGCATGCCCTGGGGGACCTGGGGTTGTGCCAGCGTCATTGTGCGTGCACCGGATTTTCATGCGGAAAATATCCGGATCGAAAACGCGTTTGATTATGTCGGCAATTTAGGTGCTCCGAAATTTGAAGCCATCGGCCCGAGTGGCGCGCAAGCGGTTGCCTTGATGCTGGACACCGGCGCGAACCGCAGCGTATTGAAGAATGTCGATCTCGCCGGGCATCAGGACACCTTGTTTGTCGATGCTGGCCGCAGCAAGTTTCAACATTGCAAGATCAGCGGCAGCGTCGATTTTATTTTCGGCGCCGGAACTGCGTTCTTCGAACACTGCGATATCGTGTCGCGTTTTCGTCCGGGCAAGGAACGCCAAGGCTACATCGCGGTGCCGAGTACCTTGCGGACACAAACGCAGGGTTTGATTTTTTCCCGTTGCCGTTTGCTGCGGGAAAAAGACATTCCCGATGCCAGCGTGGCACTGGGCCGCGCCTGGCGTCCGGGCAAACAATTTCCCGATGGAAAATATGGCGATCCCGACGTGCTCGGCACCGCCGTGTTTTTATCCTGCTCGATGGACGCGCACATCGACCCCAAGGGCTGGGACGCGATGGCCTACACCGCCCGCGACGGACAACGCGTGATGCTGCAACCGGAAACCGCACGACTCTACGAATACGATAGTCGCGGACCGGGGGCCGTGCATTCGGCGACGCGGCGGTGGCTGGATAAGGCGCAGGCGAAAGCTTATTTGCCGTAGGTCGGGCCCCGGCCCGACGCTTTTAAAAATTTGCAAAAATGATTGTCCAAAGCCCAGCCCGACGCTCTTTACACATTACGATGATGTTTATGTCTCGCCACGCTGAATCAACGAATCACCCCGCCCAGTCTTCCGGATAAATCCCACGTCGCACATCCCGATGAAAACTCGAATACGGCCAATGGCATACTTTCGTCACATAGCCATGCTTCAACGGATTGATATACACGTAATTCACATGGTGGGCCAGATCATCGGCATCGATAATCGAATGCTCCCAAAAGCGGCGTTGCCAGATTGCTCGCTCCCGATTTTTGGAACGTATCTTTGAACGATATTCGGTAATTTCGAGCTTGCGTAGAAATTGCGATTTAATCTGCGACCAGCGGTTCGAATAGTCGTCATCGCCTGCCGGAAGTCGCCAGACACAATGTAGATGATCGGGCAAAATGACAATTGCGACATTCTCGAATGGCAACCTCGTCTGCGTAACCCGAAAGGCCATTCTCAGAATGGCGATATGCTCCACCAACAATCGTCGTCGACGTTCAAGCAGATTGACGGTAAAGAAATATGTGCCACCCGGCACCCGTACGCGGCGATAATTCGACATAGCCTGCAGCTTGCCGCGCAAGAGCAGAAATAAATATCAGGCAGTCAATCAGCAATGCGTAGGAAAATCCTGACGTAGGTCGGGCCCCGGCCCGACATAGTCGATGTAGCGATGCATGAAAGCATCGAGCCGGATTCAAAATTAAGAATGTCGCAATCCGTCAAAAGCATTGAAACTTCGCTCGGTTTATACATCGTCGCAATCGGTAAAAAGCGTCGGGCCGGGGCCCGACCTACAATTTGCCCGGCTTACCGCGTTGGGTCCCCGATAAGAGCATTCGGGGATGACAGTTGTTTTGTTGTGTGGAGAATCGGGCTGTTGGTTCGTCGGGCCCGAGGGCTCTCCTACGAGGGGTGACGATTGTTCTGTTTAATCGGCCGTGTTCGAAATAAACCGCAGGCCGACTCCGGCTTCGGTTTGTATGTAGCGCGGGGCGGCTGCGTCGTCGCCGAGTTTGGTGCGCAGCTTGGCGACCAGAATTCTCAGATAGTGCGTATCTTCTTCGTGGGTCGGGCCCCAGAGTTCACGCAGTAACTGTGGTTGCGTGACGACGCGGCCGGCGTGCCGCAGCAATAAATTCAGCAGCGACCATTCCTTGCGTGTGAGGGTGACACTGTCGCCGTTGCGGGTGATTTGCCGGCGTGCCAAATCGATTTTCAATTGGCCGTCGTCGAAAACGGCGGATTGCTCTTCTTCAGGGCGCAAACGCAGCAGGGCACGCAAGCGGGCGGACAATTCCTGCACGCCGAAAGGTTTGGTCACGTAGTCATTGGCGCCGGCGTCGAGGGCTTTTACTTTTTCGGCTTCGCCGGAGCGTACCGATAAAACAATCACCGGCACGTTCGACCATGCACGCAATTCACGCAGCACTTCATGGCCATCCAGATCGGGCAAACCAAGATCGAGAATCACGGCATCGGCACCGCGGCTTGCCAGGGTTTGCAAACCCATCGCACCGTTTTCCGCTTCGAGAACTTCATAGCCCTGTGCCCGCAAACTGATGCCGAGAAAACGCCGGATCTGCGCTTCATCATCAATGATTAAAACGCTGGCACCTGTGGGTTCCGACATTCATTCTTCTCTTGCGGTATCGAAAGGCAAATCGCTCATCGGCAGCATAATACGAATGGTCGTGCCCTGCCCATCGGGGCCGGCCAG
>CAZPCE010000198.1:0-5745 GCA_964584915.1 uncultured Arenimonas sp.
TTTTTTCTTGAAAAAATCAAACATTGCTTCATTCAATCGCGGACAATAGCGCCAATCTTAACATTCGCGACTAGATTCCCGATGAATAAAGCACCGTTTGGACAAGTCCGCATTATTTCAGGAAGCTGGCGCGGCTCGAAGCTGCCGGTAGAAACTTATCCGGGTTTGCGGCCTACCAGTGACCGGGTGCGTGAAACGCTTTTCAATTGGCTGCAATCGCATGTCAGCGGCCGCAGGGCTTTGGATTGTTTCGCCGGAACCGGAGCCCTGGGCTTTGAAGCGGCATCGCGCGGTGCTGCCGAAGTCGTGCTGTTGGAAAAAGTGCCGGCTCTGGCAAATTCATTGCGGGAAACGGCAATCCGCCTGAAAGCCGACAATATCAAAGTGGAAACCAGCGACAGCTTCGATTGGTTGGGCCGGCCGGCAACGGCTCGATTCGATCTGGTTTTCATCGATCCGCCGTTCGGAACCGATTATGCGCAGCGAGTACTCCCGATGCTTGATCCCTGGCTGGCGGATTCGGCCTGGGTCTATGTCGAAACCGGCCGTTCGACGCGGATCGAAGTGCCAAGTACATACCAACTTTATCGCGAGGGCAGCACCCGCGAAGTCTGGTATCGGCTGTTCAGGCACGACACTGCTACACTGTCGGCCAGTTCACCAGAGCAACCAGCATGACCCCTGCACGTAGCCGTATCGCGGTGTATCCCGGTACCTTTGACCCGATTACCAATGGTCATATTGATCTGATAAATCGGGCGGCAGTCTTGTTTGAAAAAATTATCGTCGGAATTGCCGAAAGTCCCGGCAAGGGGCCCGCCCTGCCACTTGAAGAGCGCGTCGCTTTGGCAAGGATCGCACTGGACCATTGCACGAACGTCGAAGTCCGCGGTTTCAATACGCTGCTGGCACACTTCGTCCACGAAGTCGGCGCCGGCGTCCTGTTGCGCGGCTTGCGCGCGGTGTCCGATTTCGAATACGAATTCCAGCTGGCAAGCATGAACCGGCACTTGATACCGGATGTTGAAACCCTGTTTTTGACGCCGGCGGAGCAACACAGCTTTATTTCCTCGACCCTGGTCCGGGAAGTTGCCCGCCTTGGCGGTGACGTGTCGGGGTTTGTGCATCCCGCCGTCGCAAAAGCGTTGGCGGCAAAATGGAAGCAACAGTAAAATTTTAATTGAGTAAATCAAAACGGGGGTAAGACCATGTTACGCGCAGGATTTATCGTTTCACTAATAACCATCAGTGTGCTGCTGTCGGCCTGTGGCAAGAAAGGCGGGGAAGTCGCCGGCGGCGTCGAATTGTCGGAAGAGATACTGACCGCTCCCAAGGACGGCAAGGATGAATCCTGGCGCAAGTATTGCGGGCTTCTTTCTGCCCAGTACGCTGCGCAGACTTCCGGTCAGCTGATTCCGTATTATCTGCCGCGCGCCAGCATGGAGCCGGATCAAAAGGACAATCTCACCGCCAGTAAATACAGCCGCCAGGTGGAAGTGGTCAACATGGCCGTCCAGCGCACCGTATTGCCGGGCAATATGCTGGTGTTCTGTTCGCCGGACAGCAAGACCATGGCTGACTTGGTGGTCGAGGCGTTTGCCGATCCGCCGAAAGATGCGTTGAAGGATTCCAAGGTTTTATTCATTGGCAAGGCCGACGAAACCGAGCGCGTAAAAATGGCGGTCGAAGCCGCCGGTGCACAACTTGTCTTTGTCGAAGCGAAGTAATCGGTAAATAAAAACCGCGCGAGGTCTGCGCGGTTTTTTTTCGGGTAAATCCATGGCGCTCATTATCAATCAGCTTTGCGTGAACTGCGATGTATGCGAGCCGGCTTGCCCAAACCAGGCGATCACCCAAGGCGAATCGATTTACATTATCCATCCTGATCGTTGCACCGAATGCGTCGGCCATTTCGACGAGCCGCAATGCGTGGTCGTATGCCCGGTCGAGTGTATCGACAAGGACCCGAACCACGTCGAAAACGAAGAACAATTACTCGCTAAGCTTCTGAAGCTTCGGCAGGAGGCAGCAGCATGAAGCGTTTCATCGTTATCGCGTGTCTGGTATCGAGCTTTGGCGTTTTGGCCAAAACGGAAAATAACCAGCCGAGAACAAAACCGTCGGCCGCGGCCATTTCGTCCGCCCATTTCCTGGCGACGCAAGCCGGTCATGAAATCCTCGCGAAAGGCGGCAACGCTTTCGATGCCGCCATCGCCGTTTCGTCGGTGCTTTCGGTGGTGGAACCGGTCAGCTCGGGTATTGGCGGAGGCGGGTTTTTCCTTCTTCATGATGCCAAAACCGGTCGCGACATCATGATCGATGCACGAGAAACCGCGCCGGCATCCGCAACACCTGCCGCCTATCTCGATGCCAAAGGCGAGCTAGATCGGGACAAGGCAGAAAATGGCCCGATGTCGGCCGGAATTCCGGGATTGCCAGCAGGCCTGGTGCATTTGTCGAAACGCTACGGTCGTTTACCACTGTCGGTTTCATTGGCACCGGCCATTCGCATCGCGCGCAACGGTTTCGACATCTATCCGCGCATCGCCATCCAGTACGCCGACCGCAAGGACGTGATGGAGCGTTACGACGGAAGTCGCAAGGTTTTTCTTGCCGATGGCGATGGTCTTGAAGTCGGTGAAAAATTATTACAACCCGATTTGGCGCATACGCTGGAACTGTTGGCGGAAAAAGGCAACGACGGCTTTTATCGCGGCGAGACCGCACAAAAAATGCTTGCCGATGTAAGAAAATACGGCGGAAACTGGAGTGCCGCGGATTTGACCGGCTACTCCGTCAAGGAGCGCGCACCGATCCGTTTCAAGTACCGCGATTGGGATATCGTGACCGCACCGCCGCCATCTTCGGGTGGCGTGGTATTGGCCGAAATATTGCAGATGCTCGAAGGCTGGGATTTGGCCAAACTGGACGAAGCCCATCGCGTGCATATCGTGACCGAAGCCCTGCGCCGCGCTTATCGCGACCGCACTTTGTATCTCGGCGATCCGGATTTCGTGAAGATGCCGATCGCGCGTTTGACCAGCGACGATTACGCGGCGGGCTTGCGCGCCTCCATCTTGCCGGACAAGGCAACGCCGAGTTCCATGCTGCCGGGTGCAAACCCGCCGCTGGAAGGCGTGAACACCACGCATTTCTCGATCATTGACGGCGATGGCAATCTGGTTGCGGCGACGCAAACGATGAACCTGTCATTCGGCTCGGGCATGGTGGTGGATGGCGCCGGTTTCCTGCTGAATGACGAAATGGATGATTTCGCCTTGCGTCCGGGAACACCGAATGCCTTCGGCGTTCTTGGCTACGATGCCAATGCCGTTGCGCCGGGCAGGCGTATGCTCAGCTCGATGACGCCGAGTTTCATGATCGGCAAGGATAAAATTTCGGTGCTGGGCGGCAAAGGTGGCAGCCGCATCATCACGATGGTGTTGCTCGGCATGCTCGGGATCGAACAGGGTCAAAGTTCGCAACAGATAGTCGCGCTTCCTCGTTTTCACCACCAGTATCTGCCGGACGAGATTTTCACCGAGCCCGACGCACTTGCGCCGGAAACGCTGAAAACGCTTGAAGCGATGGGGCATAAGGTCACGGTGAGCCCGACCAAGTGGACAAGCCTGATGCATTCGGTCGATTGGGATGTGCGCAGCAATACCTTGAACGGCGGTGCCGATCCGCGCAACGAGGTCGGGTCTGCCATCGTGGTTCCGAAAACGCCGGCGAAAAAATAGAAACATCACTATTTTCATTTGGATATTTACAAAGTTTAAAAGGTAAACATGTCAGCCGAAGAAACCAAAAAACACTGGGTTGCTCATGCGCCAAGCATACTCACCGGACTGGCGGCATTGACTGCTGCTTTGACCACGGTGTACGTCAACGTACGCAACGACAAGCCTGTTGCCACAGCGGCTCCGCAGGTTGTGCAGGTGGCAGGAACGGTTCCTCAGGCCGCGCCTGCAACGGAACCGGCCGCAACCAATTCCGTTCCCGCGAAACAGTCGAGCAAAACGCTGGATTTGCAGCTGGCTCGCGTGCGTGTCGACAATGACGGCACCATGGGAACCACCGACTGGACTTTCGATATCAAAAACGGCGAACGTTCATTGTTCTCGGTACCGTTCAAATCGCTCACCGACAAAGCCGGTGAAAATATCGTTGCCCCCGAGCCTGCGGCCGTTACCCACGCGAACCTGACGGTCGCTGCGGGAAATATGCCGGAAATAACCGTTCGAGGCTGGAAGCAGGCATGGTCCGGAAAAGCCCAGGCTCCGGACGTTACCGGAGTGGCGAAACTGAATCCGGACGATGACGGTTTTGTCGTTGAAGCAAAATCCGAGAAAACGGGCGGTCCATCCTTTGTCCTGTATTTCAATACTCGCAGCATCAAAAAACCGTAGTCTGGATACCTCATGAAACTCTGGTCGATATTAGGCAACTCGCAAAAGCTCGATGGTGGCGCGATGTTCGGCAACGTGCCGAAAGCGATGTGGGAAAAATGGATTGTTCCGGATACCGAAAACCGGATTCCTCTTGCTTGCCGTGCTTTGCTGGCGGATGGACTGAATGGCAAGCGGGTATTGTTTGAAACCGGAATCGGCGCTTTCTTCGACCCGAAAATGCGCGAACGTTTCGGCGTGCAGGAAGCGGAACACGTGTTGCTGCACTCGCTGCATCTGGCCGGATTTTCCGACAGCGATATCGATGTCGTCGTTCTTTCGCATTTGCATTTCGACCATGCCGGCGGATTGCTGAGCCCGTGGCAAGCCGACAAACCGCTCAGCCTGCTGTTTCCGAATGCGGTGTTCGTGGTCAGCAGGGAATGCTGGTTGCGTGCGCAAAAGCCGCATGCCCGCGATCGCGCCAGCTTTATCCCGGAACTGGTTCCATTGCTTGAACAAAGCGGCCGCCTTGAAATTGTCGAAGGCGAATATTCGCAGGCATTGGGCGAGTCGGTGCGATTCCATTACAGCGAGGGTCATACGCCCGGTTTGATGCTGGCGGAAATCGTCGGTGCCGACAACCATGGTGGCGTGGTGTTTTGTGCGGACCTGATTCCCGGCCGGCACTGGGTGCATTTGCCGGTCACCATGGGTTACGACCGCTTTCCGGAAATTCTTATCGACGAAAAGAAGGCATTCTTGCAGGACAACTTGTCGCGCCACGTAAAACTGTATTTCACCCACGACGTCGATTGCGCCATGGCGGATGTGAAGGTCGATGAAAAAGGGCGTTTTTCCACCGTTGCCGAACATGAAGATTTGGCGGCATTCGAACTGATTTGAATTGAAGGGGATCCATATGTTGAAAAAAGTATTTGTTTTTGCGTGCCTCGTATTCTTCTCCGCAGTGGTGCAGGCGAAAAACTACGGCGCCGATATGCCGAAAGGCAAAGCCGTGGACATTGCCGCGGCTTCGAAAAATCCGGAGGCCTATGCCGGCAAACCGGCAAAATTCAAGGGCCGCATTACCCAGGTCTGCCAGATGGAAGGTTGCTGGTTGATCATTGAATCCAATGCACAGGCAGCACGTATCAAAACGAAAGACCATGCATTCGTGATTCCCAAGGATTCAAAAGGCGAAGCGATTGTTTTTGGCGAGTTGAAACGCGTCGAACTCGAACCCGAAGCGGCAAAGCATCTTGCCGAAGACGCCGGGCAATCGCAGCCGGTAGCTTCCAATGAACTTCAAATCATCGCCACTTCAATTTCAATCAAGTAGACCGGACAATCA
>CAZPCE010000199.1:0-5735 GCA_964584915.1 uncultured Arenimonas sp.
CCTGAAAGTGCATATGCGCAAAGTCCCGCTGGATATCGACGTCGAGCCGATGACGATTGCCCGTGGTACGCCCGGCTTCAGTGGTGCCGATCTTGCAAATCTGGTGAATGAGGCCGCTTTGTTCGCAGCACGCGAAAACGCGAAAGACGTGCGCATGGAACATTTCGACAAGGCGCGTGACAAGATCATGATGGGTGCCGAACGTCGTTCTATGGCCATGAGCGAAGAAGAAAAACGCAATACGGCTTATCACGAAGCAGGTCATGCCATCGTGGGTCGCGTGGTGCCTGCGCATGATCCCGTTTATAAAGTCACCATCATTCCTCGTGGTCGTGCGTTGGGCGTCACCATGTATTTGCCGGAAGGCGACAAATACAGCATGAATCGCGAAGAAATTCACAGCCGTCTTTGCACGCTGTATGGTGGCCGCGTTGCCGAAGAATTGATTTTCGGTTCCGACAAGGTCACCACCGGTGCTTCGAACGATATCGAACGGGCCACCAAGATGGCCCGTAACATGGTCACCAAATGGGGCTTGTCGGAAGAGCTTGGCCCGATTGCCTATGCCGAAGAAGAAGGCGAAGTATTTCTGGGCCGTTCAGTATCACAAACCAAGAATGTGTCCGACGATACCGCCAAGAAAATTGACGATGTTGTCCGCAGCATTCTCGATAAAGCCTACGATCGCACCAAGCAAATCCTCACTGAAAACGTGGACAAGCTGCATGCCATGGCCGAAGCCTTGTTGACCTATGAAACCATCGATGTCAGCCAGATTGATGCCATCATGGAGGGCCGCGTCCCGGGTCCGCCGCTGGATTGGGCGAAGACTGGTAAAACATCTAAAGATGGCGGTGTTGGGCCGGTTGCAGGTACCTTTGGCGGCGCCGCTCCGCAAACCTGACAAGCTTGTCGCTGAATCACGAAAAGGCCAGAATGCGTTCTGGCCTTTTTTGCTTTTCAAGGTAAACAAATAACGATGTTCGATACGACGCCACAACTAAACTGCGCCGGAAAAATACTCGGTTTCGATGTTGCCCGCGTGATGGGTATCGTCAATGTCACGCCGGATTCGTTTTCGGATGGCGGACAGCACGGCACGACGGAGTCGGCCATTGCCCATGCTTTGCACCTCGTGAGCGAAGGCGCCGACGTGCTGGACATCGGTGGCGAATCGACTCGTCCCGGCGCAAAGAAAATCAGCGAAGCGGAAGAACTGCAGCGCGTGATTCCCGTGATTGAAGCGCTGGCAAAACAAATCACTATCCCTATCGCGATTGATACTTCAAAGCCCGGCGTGATGCGTGCGGCCGTCAATGCCGGAGCCAGTATCATCAATGACGTGTTTGCATTGCGCCGCGATGACGCCCTCGATGTCGCTGCCGAATTGAAAGTGCCGGTCATCCTGATGCATATGCAGGGCGAACCCGGCTCCATGCAGTCGGCACCGCATTACGACGATGCCGTAGCAGAGGTTCACAGCTTTTTGACGCAACGAATCTTTGCCTGCGAGATGGCAGGCATTTCGAAAAAGAATATCGTGATTGATCCGGGCTTCGGGTTCGGCAAGTCGCTCGAGCACAATCTGGCTTTGCTGGCCCAGTTGCAGCGATTCGTCGAATTGGGCGTGCCTGTCTTGGCCGGATTGTCGAGAAAATCGATGATTGGCACCTTGACCGGACGTGATGTGAATGATCGTATTTACGGTTCGGTAGCAGCTGCGCTAATCGCGGCACAGAATGGCGCGAAAATAATCCGCGTGCATGATGTGGCCGCAACCGTCGATGCATTGAAAGTTTGGAATGCCGTTTCAAAGCAGGGTAAGCCTGTCTTGAAGTCCAGTAAGCCGACGGGAATTGTCTGGCCTGAAGAGGATTAGGGGTTCGTAGCCCGGGTCATGGCTTCATCTGCCCCGGGGATGATCGACAACCTGCACTGAATTAAATACAGATCAAATGGCTTTTTTTAATTATTCTACGATTGCGTGTGAAATATAATATGTGGATTTCTCCGGGTCAGATGAAGCCATGACCCGGGCTACATCACACTAACTATTCCTTGAACTTCCGCACCCTCGGATCCATCACGCGGTGCCATAAAGGCGGACACAATGCGAGCACGAACATCGCGGCATAACCGCCGGGAAGCTGCGGTGAATCTTCGTGATGCCGCAGGATGGCATAGCGGCGTTTCGGAAACGCATGATGATCGGAATGCCGCTGCAACTGGAACAACAACAGATTCGATAACGCATAGTCCGAATTCCACGAATGCAGATGCGTGGTACGTTCGTAGCGGCCATCGTCGAGTTTCCGGCGTTCGAGCCCGTAGTGTTCGATGTAGTTGATGATTTCCAGCGAACACGCCGCAAAAAAACCTTGCGCGATAAAAAACACCAGGCCGATCCAGCCAAGCAACGAATAAAACGCAATACAAAAAATCAGCCACAGCAAAGTCCAGCCAAGCATTTCATTGCGCCAGTGCAGGACGGGAATGCCGAGTTTCTGCAGGCGCTCGGCCTCCAGTTTCCAGGCATTTTTCGTATTGCGATAAAGCGCTTCCGGCATGAACATCCAGAGGCTTTGGCCAAAGCGCGCGCTGGAAGCATCTTCAGGCGTGGATACATGCACATGATGACCACGCAAATGCTCGATCTTGAAACCGTAATAGCCAACGGTCGTCAACAGGATGCCACCGAATGCCTTTTCCAGTTTCTCGTCTTTGTGGATCAGTTCATGCGCAGTATTGATGGCAAGAATGCCGCCGACAATGCCCTGCGAAAATAACCAGCCGATAATTCCAATCGGATTCAAGTCATGGTTGGCGAACCAGAATGCGGACCATACCAGCACGGCGCATTGCACCGGCAAGGCGAGCAGGGTAAGTGTTTTAAACCAGACTTGCTGACTGACTTTGCGTTCATCGGTTTGCGCGATATTCACCGGGTCATGGCCCAAAATGAAATCGGTCAGCGGCAGCATGACAAACAGGAAAAATAGGGGATACCAGGCCATCAAATCGAACCAGCCGGTTTGCACGCTTAGCCAGGCAGCGGTCGGCAGCGTGGCGGGCACCAGGAAAACGAAGAGAAAGCCGAGCGCTTTGAGTCTGCTCATGGGGCGTTGTCCTGATGTTAGAATCCCGAAACTACACCCAAATAATCATCGAGTGCAAGCCTATGAATTGGTCTCCGTTGCATATCACGTTCGCGATTTATATTTTGCTGATGGTCGGTATCGGTTTTGCGGCATGGCGTTCGATCAAGACGCTCGATGACTACATTCTTGGCGGACGGGATCTGGGAAGTTTCGTCACTGCGATGTCGGCCGGCGCTTCCGACATGAGCGGCTGGTTGCTGCTGGGTTTGCCCGGTGCTTTGTATCTAAGCGGCGTGTCGGAATCATGGATTGCGATAGGCTTGATTATTGGTGCCTACTGCAACTGGAAATTCGTTGCAGGCCCGTTGCGCGTTTACACGGAGCATACCGAAAACGCATTGACGCTTCCGGATTATTTCAGCAACCGATTTGAAGATAAATCCAGATTGCTGCGAATTTTCTCCGCGATAATTATTTTGATTTTTTTCGCCATTTATTCCGCATCCGGCATCGTGGCCGGCGCAAGATTGTTTGAATCGGTATTCCATGTGCCTTATTCGCAGGCGCTTTGGGTCGGTGCCGGTGCGACGATTGCCTATACGATGATAGGTGGATTTCTTGCAGTGAGCTGGACCGATACGGTGCAGGCAACATTGATGATTTTCGCTTTGATTCTGGCGCCGATCATGGTCATCCTCGCCGTCGGCGGTGTGGATTCCAGCATGGCCCTGATCGAGCAGGCCAATCCGGCCAATCTCGAATTTTTCAAAGGAGGCATCGATAACTGGAAAACTTGGGTTGCCATTGTTTCCACCGCCGCCTGGGGTTTGGGCTATTTCGGGCAGCCCCACATCCTGGCGCGTTTCATGGCTGCCGAATCCCTGAAAGCCATTCCGACCGCGAGGAGAATCAGCATGACCTGGATGATTCTTTGTCTGTTCGGTGCTATGGCGGTCGGTTTCTTCGGCATTGCCTACTTTGCGCAGCATCCGGACCAGGCGGGCCCGGTGACGAAAAACAGCGAACGCGTATTCATCGAGCTTTCCACCTTGTTGTTCAATCCCTGGGTTGCTGGCGTTTTGTTGTCCGCAATTCTGGCCGCGATCATGAGTACCTTGTCCTGCCAATTGCTGGTTTGTTCGAGTGCCTTAACCGACGATTTCTACAAGGGCATGATCCGAAAGAACGCCACCCAGAAAGAATTGGTGTGGGTAGGTCGTGCGATGGTGTTGCTCATCTCGCTCATTGCCATCGTGCTTGCCCAGAATCCCGAAAGCAAAGTGCTGGGTTTGGTCAGTTATGCATGGGCAGGTTTTGGCGCCGCTTTCGGACCGGTCGTGCTGTTCTCGCTTGCCTGGAAACCGATGACTCGCAACGGTGCGCTGGCTGGCATGATTGTCGGAGCGTTAACCGTGATCATCTGGAAACAATACGCATGGTTCGGCTTGTACGAATTGGTGCCTGGATTTGTTTTCGCATCCGTGGCCATTCTCGTCGTCAGCAAAATGGGTGCATCTCCATCGATTTCCATGCAGACCCAGTTCGATAAAGTCCGGAAAGAGCTTGAATCGGGTTATTGATGGCGGCTGATAAGCGGCCACTCGCCATTGCCTTGATGGGGCCGACCGCTTCGGGCAAAACGGCTTTGGCGATTGAATGGGCGAAGCGTTTGCGGACGGAAATTATCAGCGTGGATTCCGCGCTGGTGTATCGCGACATGGATATTGGTTCTGCAAAACCCGATGCCGATGAGCGAAACGGCATTCCACATCACCTGATCGATATTCGCGAGCCCTCGCAGACCTATAGCGCCGCGGATTTCGCCAAGGATGCATTGCCGTTGATGGCGCGGATAAGCGGAAAAAATAAAATCCCGTTATTGGTCGGGGGTACCGGTTTGTATTTTCGCGCACTGCTCGACGGTTTGTCGGATATGCCACCCGCCGATCCGGAAATTCGTCTCGCCATTCAAACGCAGGCAGAAGTCGATGGCTGGCCGGCGATGCATGAGGCGTTGAGAGAGATAGATTCGGCGGCAGGTGAACGAATCAAGCCCAACGATGTGCAACGCATTACGCGCGCGCTGGAAGTATTCAGGCAAACCGGCAAGCCGATCAGCAAGTGGCAACAAGGTGCAGCACGAAGAAATTTTCCTTACCGGGTTTTGCGCGTGTGCATCGCGCCGAAAGATCGTGCCGTGTTGCATGACCGCATTGCCCGCCGATTCGATCTGATGATGGAGCAGGGTTTTCTGGCGGAAATGCGAAAGCTGATGGCCGATCCTTTCTTGCATCCCGATCTGCCGTCGATGCGTGCCGTCGGCTATCGCCAGGCCTGGCGCCATTTGACGGGTGAAACCAGCACGGAACAATTTCGCGAGGAAGCCATAGCCGCCACTCGGCAGCTCGCAAAGCGGCAGCTGACCTGGTTTCGCGGAGAGCTTGATTTGCGCTGGTTTGATCCCCACATAGAAAACATGGAATTGGAAAACGCGTTGTCGCTTTTCATCACTCGCTGATTACGGGTTTAGCGGTTAAACTTTACTTTCGCGACCTAGGACCGTTGGTCGCAACCCACGCATTTGCGTGATAACAATAAAAAAGGAGTCCTCCATGACAAAGTCACAATCCCTGCAAG
>CAZPCE010000200.1:0-5713 GCA_964584915.1 uncultured Arenimonas sp.
GGTGAATGCGAAGACAATTTCACCAAGTCCGGCAACCCGTTCAAGGGAGCCAATTTCAGCAGCACGGTATCGGTACCGATTCTTTCGGTGAAGGACGGCCTTGGGCAGATGCGTGCAATCATGATCAAGGAAAAAATGGATGTGCTGACCGAGGATGCAGAGACGGGCACCATGCTTGTCGAGCAGCGTTCGGTCGGCATGACGCGCCCGATCCCCACGATCATCACGATCAGCGCCAATGGCGGAAATGCCAGCGTTGAAATGACCGTCAAAACCGAGAAAGGCATGGTCGCCAAGGCCGACCAGATGAAGCCCTACATGTGCAATCTTCTTGCACAGCTGAAAGGTGGCAAGGAAGGCAAACTAGCCGGAGCGCAAGGTGCGAAGACAAAAAACAGTGCCGATACCACGAATCGGGACGTCTTTGTTTTCTCGCGCGAAATTGCCAACGAAGCGAAGAAAAATGCCGTTGCCGTGAATGCCCGCCACAAGGGGCGTTCCTATTCCCTGAAGGGGCGGATTGACCACATCATGGAAGATGGCGATGAATACAACGTGTCGTTTGATATTCCGGAAATTTCGGAAATGGTGTTGCGTCCCTTGCCAAACGAGGCGCAGTTCAGAGTCGGCGTCGCCTGTCTGTTTCGTCCGAACCAATTGGCATGGGTGCTGACCATGCGAGAGGGTCAGTCAGTCACGTTTACCGGCACTTTTCTTCGCTACGATGATTTCAAGAAAATGGTCTGGCTGGAAAATTGCAAACAAGCCCAGAAAAAATAACAAGACGTTCGAAGAACATGCCGGGTATTCGCCCGGCATGTTTTTTCAAGCTGCCTTCGCCACTCTCGGCAATGGCTTGCCGGTTTCAAGCAGCGTCTTGAGATTGGAAAGCACCTTCGGCCAGCCGCCCGAGATCCCGGCGAGCATTTGTTCGTCAAGGCCGTCGTGCGTCACTGTCAGGCGTACTGTTCCGCCATCCATTGCTTCGATGTCGATCGACACACGCGAATGTTTTGAGTCATCGTCGGCCTCGCTTGGTCGCGCCCAGCTAAGAACCATGCGGCTATGCGGAGTGAATTCAATCACTTTGCCGACGATGTCGACGATGCCCGAACCGTCGGTGCGCTGATGTTCCCACTTCGAACCGGTATTCCAATCCGATACATTGACGCGCGAGCAATCCGACCCCGGCCCGACCCAATCCTCGCGCATGATGTCGGTATCGATGAACGACTGCCATACTTTTTCCGGCGTGGTGGCAATGTAGCTTACGTAAACATAGTCAGGTTTTGCCATTGTCATTTCCTTCCAGTTTTTTCTTGAGTTTGCTCAATGAGTCGAGACGTTTGTGTTCGAATTTTCCGATCCAGCGTTCATGGATTTCGTGTAACGGGACCGGATTCAGGTAGTGCAGTTTTTCACGCCCTTGCCAATGCACGACGACGAGGTTGGCTTGCTCCAGTTGTTGCAAATGTTGTGTCACTGCCTGACGCGTCATGTCCATATGCTCGCAGAGTGCCGACAGCGTCTGGCCGTTATCCTTATGTAATACATCCAGCAAACGCCTGCGTCCGGGATCTGCCAATGCTTTAAAGACTTTGTCGATGTCCAATATTTCTTAAATTCAGTAAGCGGGAGTGGCGTTTACTATATGCAAGCATTTACTTGCATGTCAAGTGCGCGCTTGCTTTGGCCCATGAATATGAAATGCTTGCCAGGGTTTTGCTGCGTTTTAGCGCGCCTAAGGCTTTATTCCGTTTCTTCGCCCAGCTCTTTCGCGCTCGGCATCACGAAATCCTTTCGCGAGAATTCGCGGCCACGTTTTACCGTCAGCACGATTTTTCGTGTTGCTGAAATATCGTGGGTCGGATCGGCACTGAGGAAAACCAGGTTTGCCAGTTTGCCTGTTTCAATTGTGCCCATTTCAGACTCACGGCCCATGCTGCGTGCGCCGATCAATGTTGCCGAACGCAGCGCCTGAATCGGACTCATGCCGGCCTCTTGCACCAGCAGTTCCATTTCACCCTGGACGGCCGGATACGGATCATCGGCAGGCGATGGCGAATCGGTGCCGACAGAGATTTCGACGCCGGCTTGGTGGGCGGATTTAGTGATTCTTCCCGCGAGCGCGGCACTGCAATAGATCGGCGGCCCTTGTCCTTCAGGAAGTTCCTTTCGCATCCTTTCAATGGTTGCGTAAACGTACAAGGTGGCATCGAGAACCGTGCCGCGCTTTTTCATTTCGGCAAAAACCTCGTTCACTGGCATCGGCATGCCGCTGGCAAATGGCGATTCATCGACATCGGCACGACGGTGGTAAGTGACGGGCATTTTTTGTGCCTGATAAGCGATCATGCAGACGTGCGACATCGTATCTGCGCCAGAGCGGGCAACATCGAGTGGTGAAGCGGGGAAGACCGCAGCATGCGACCAGACCGGAATCTTCTGGCGATGCGCTTCGGTCACGATGCGCATAAGCGTGTCGGCATCCATGTTGGCGTAGGTTTTTATCGCCGATGCGCTGGTGCCGCGTGCCAAAGTAATTGCTTCGGCGAGATCGGTGTCGGCATTTATCTGGCGCATCCACGGTGTTTGGCCGACGATTTCGCCGCGGCTGGATGCCTGCACGCGTGGATCATCGAAAAAACCGGGGCCGGCGAACAAAGCGACATACGCGATGTCGGGGGCCGGGAATTCATTGAAGCGCGCGCCGTAGGCAAGTTCGGACATCACGCGTGAATCATCGTCCATGTCGCGCACGGCCGTTACGCCGCCGTAGATGTCGCGTCGCAGAATCGCCAAAGCATAGGGACGATCAGGCGGCGTCGCCAGATGCACATGCGAATTGATGAAGCCGGGCACAAGGAATGTTCCGGCGACATCGACTATTCGCGCGCCTTTTGGAATGGCAAACCCGGCTGCATCGGCAACGGCTTCTATGCGTTCGCCGCGGACGAGAATCGTGGAGTTTGGTCGCGATGCACCGCCATCAAGATTGACCAGCGTCGCGCCGAGATAGACGACTACGCGCTCTTCGCTGCCTGACTTTTGGGTCTCCTGCGCTTGTGCCGATGCAAATACGGCAAGAAAAAATAGAAGTAGAAATCGGCGAATGAAAATCATGGCGTCATGTTTCCTTCGAAAGTACGAAAAGGTATCGTCGCCAATTTAGCATCAATGCCTTTAATGCAGGAAGCAAGCGCGGAGGGTGGTAAGGGTCAGTCATGTCCGGCCCTGGCTCGTTTCTCCGTATGCCCTTGAGCTGGCCCGCGATTGTCACTTGCGGATTTCAATAGACACGAATCGATGGATAGTGTCGGCAACGGGAGCATCGAAATGTCGTTCAATAAAAAAGCATTGCCAGGCGTCATGGCGACCATTTTCCTGCTGGCGGTTTCCGCCACTGCCTTGATGGCCAATCCGCCGGTAAAAAAGGATCAGCCAAACAGGTACCAGGCGGAGTCGGAAAAACCGAAGGCCCAGAACACCGGGCCGCTTCCATTTCCCAACCTGCTGACGCTCTGTCAAAACAATCTGAAGAAAACCAGGGAGCAGCTTCTCGCAATGCAGGGGCAAGTGGACTCGCTGCAGCAGCAGAATGAAACGCTTCACCAGGAAAAGCAGGCCTTGTACGACCAGGTAGCCGATCTCCAGTTAAAGGCGGCATTGCCACTTTGTTCGAATCGTTCTAGCTGGATCCACCCGACAATCCCGACCGTGCAATGCTCGCCGTACAGTTGTGGTGCGCAGCCATTCGCCTGCCATATGACCTGCAATGAAAATCTCGATTGCGCGAACGGCTTCGTCTGCACGGCCAGCGGAGTTTGCAAGACTCCGCCTTGAAATAGCGATAACAACGACAACGGTTCGTTCTTGTCCCGCCCACCAAAAAAAGCAGTAATCGCAAAGGCTGGGCGCGGTTGGCGACCAGCTGGTCGGCCGGGAACGGCAGTTGGTCGGAGTAGTGCAGGCTGATGGCCAAGTGGCCGGACTGTAATGCACCGCCATGTGGTATTTATCGGGCAGTTTCGTCTTGTGGATTTTTGACGATCGATTCACGTCACCCCAACCGGTGGGTCTGAAAATTCCGTTTGACCTTGATCAATGCATGAGTGACTAGATCCAGCATAGACTTGGAGGCACGGTGCGCTCTTGCTTATGCGGTCTGCGCACCAACATCACCGGAAGCGCATGACAAATGATTGTCCGCCATGAAGCCGGATAAGCCCGCATTCAATCGGAAGCACCATGACACTGACGACGGATTTCTCCACACAATATGCCGATTTATTGAATCGGCAATGTTTCTGCATCGGAACGGATGTTCCCGGCTTGTTTGCGCGTATGCAATCTGATTTGGCAAGGCGTGGAGTAACGCAATCCGTGTTCGACTCGCATCCGCACTTGTTTTCCTCGGCTCCGGTATTCATTGCCAATACACAGATCAGGCAAATGCGTGAAGTGGTGCAGGCGGTCGAATCGGTTGTCGCAATGCCGGAGTGGCACAAATGGATTCTGCCTTCGGCGCCTTTGATTGCCAGGAAAAAGAGGCAGCCGCTCGGAGTTTTCATGGGTTACGATTTTCATGTAGGGGCCGGCGGCGTTCGCCTGATCGAGATCAATACCAATGCCGGAGGCGCTTTGCTGAATGTGGCAATGATGCAGGCACAACAAGCATGCTGCGAAGGCGTTGGCAATTTCTTTGGTAAGCCGGTGGATGCCAAGGGCATAGAGTCGCGTTTGGTCGCAATGTTCAGGAATGAATGGCTGCTTGCGCGCGGCGATCGCCCGCTCTTGCGTTTGGCTATCGTCGATACCGCACCGTCATCGCAGTATCTGTATCCGGAGTTTTTATTGTTCAAGGATCTGATGGAGTCGAAAAACATCGAAGTGGTGATTGCCGATCCCGCGCAGTTGATACTGGAAGGAAATGTGTTGCGACATGCACTTGGACCAGTCGATTTTGTCTATAACCGTCTGACCGATTTCTATTTCGAATCGCCCGAGCACCGGCATTTGCGTGCAGCATACTCGGAGGATGCTGCCGTGTTTTCGCCCAACCCTCACACGCATGCATTGTACGCAAACAAACGAAATCTGATCTTGCTTAGCGATGCTGGAAAACTTCGTGAATGGAACGTTCCGGAGCCGATCGTCGAAGTGCTGCTGCGAAACGTACCGAAGACCATTGCGTTGGCTGCCGATAATGCCGAAATGCTTTGGCAGGATCGAAAAAACTGGTTCTTCAAACCTGCGAGCGGATTTGGCAGCCGCGGAGCGTATCGTGGCGACAAGATGACGACCAGGGTATTCGAGCAAATCCGGAAGGATGACTATGTTGCCCAGCAACTGGTGCCGCCGAGCGCACGAACGACGCGACTGGAATCGGGTGACATGGATTTAAAGCTTGATGTGCGTGCTTATGTTTATGCAGGAGAGGTGCAGATATTTGCGGCGCGCTTGTATCAGGGACAAACCACCAATTTTCGTACGCCCGGCGGTGGCTTCGCCCCTGTGTATGTGGCGCCCGAGGATCTGGATACGCTTGATTTGGATGGTTCGTCTGGTCAAAGTTGTGCGGCCCTGGGCAAGGGCATCGAGAAAACCTGAGCGCAGGGTCCGGAGATAAAAACAAGACTTTTCCCGATGTCGGGGTTATGTGCCATTAGTCATAGACAAAAATGTCTAGACAAGATGTTCTAGATGCGATAAG
>CAZPCE010000201.1:0-5704 GCA_964584915.1 uncultured Arenimonas sp.
GAGAGCCGGTTTGCCATCCTTGCCGATGAAAGCGTCGACGCATGCAGTTTTCAGGCCCAGCTGCGCTGCGCGAATCGCTGCAACATAACCGCCGGGTCCGGCACCGATTACCACAACATCAAATTGTTCGCTCATTTAAGTGTTCTCTGAGTTAACTTGCGTATTCGCTATAGCGATGAGTTTGGGTCGAAAGCGGCGAAATCAATCGCCGCCCAGGACTTGCGACCGATTCTTTACAAGCCCAGCAACATGCGATGCGGATTTTCCAATTGGTTCTTGATATCGACCAGGAACAACACGGCATCTTTACCGTCGATGATGCGGTGATCGTAGCTGAGCGCGATATACATCATCGGCGCGATCACGACCTGGCCATTTTCGGCAATCGGGCGTTCCTTGATGGCGTGCATGCCCAGAATTGCCGATTGTGGAGGATTGACGATAGGCGTGGACATCAGCGAACCGAAGGTGCCGCCGTTGGTGATCGTGAAGGTACCGCCTTGCAGGTCTTCCAGTTTCAAGCCGCCTTCGCGGGCTTGCTTGGCATAAGCGGCAATCGCGCCTTCGATTTCGGCGAAGCTCATGTTTTCGACATTGCGAAGCACCGGCGTGACCAAACCTTTTTCGGTGGCGACCGCAATCGAGATATCGGCATAACCGTGATAAATCACGTCGGTGCCATCCACCGATGAATTGACGACTGCATATTTTTGCAAGGCATTGGCAGCGGCTTTCGCGAAGAAGCTCATGAAGCCCAATTTGATGCCGTGGGTCTTTTCGAACGGTTCGCCAAGCTCTTTACGCATTGCCATGACTTTGCCGAGGTTCACTTCGTTAAAGGAAGTGAGCATGGCGATCGAATTTTTCGACTGCATCATGCGTTCGGCGATGCGTTGGCGAATGCGGGTCATCGGAACGCGTTGTTCCGGACGGGCGCCACCGCCACCTTTGATGTGATTGACCAGATCTTCCTTGGTCACCGCGCCGCGGCGGCCGGTACCGGTCACGTCGGCTGGATTGATGTTGTTGCTTTCGGCAACAAAACGTCCCGCTGGCGACAAGCCACTGGTGTCCGATTTGCTTGCCGTAGGAGCGACGGAAGTCGCGACCGCAGCAGGAGCCGTCGGGGCAGCGACAGGAGCTGCCGCTGTTGGCGCGGGTGCCGCAGCAACTGCACCGGCTTCGATGATACCGATCACTTGTTGGCTGTTAACCGTATCGCCGACATTGAATTTTATTTCTTTCAAAATGCCGTCGACAGTGGAAGGAACTTCCAGCACCACTTTGTCGGTTTCCAGATCGACCAGATTTTCATCGCGACGAACGGTATCGCCGACTTTTTTATGCCAGGTGGCAATCGTGGCGTCCGAAACGGATTCAGGTAAAACCGGGACTTTGACTTCAATGCTCATGGATTTTGTCCTGTGGAAATGATGTTTTGTGTTATTCAGCTGTCAGGGTAACAGGCGGGTTGATTAAGGCGTCTTCGATCAATCGGTTCAGCTCGGCCACATGCGTGTTGCTGTGGCCGCAGGCAGGCGCAGCAGAACGCGCACGGCCGGCATAGCTCAGGCTTTGCCCGACATTGAGGCAAGCATTGAGATGATGCTGGATTTGATACCAGGCGCCCTGGTTTTGCGGTTCTTCCTGGCACCAGACGATTTCTTTAACGTGACCGAAGCGGGCGAGTTCCGCTGCCAGTTCAGGACGCGGGAACGGATACAACTGTTCAACGCGAACGACCGCGACATTCTTGATGTCCTTGGCCTGCATTGCTTCGATCAGGTCGTAGTAAACCTTGCCGCCGCACACCACAACGCGCTTGGCCTGCAATGGATCGGCGCACTGGCTGTCCTTGATCAGATTCTGGAATTCGCCGTTGGCCAGATCGTCGAGTGTCGAGACCGACAACTTGTGGCGCAGCATGGATTTCGGCGTCATCACGACCAATGGCTTGCGGGTAGGGCGCAACATTTGACGGCGCAGCATATGGAACATTTGCGCTGGCGAGGTTGGCGTGCAAACCTGGATATTGTTCAACGCACATAATTGCAGGAAGCGTTCCAGGCGAGCCGAGCTATGTTCCGGGCCTTGGCCTTCGTAGCCGTGCGGCAGGAACAGGGCCAAACCACAGAGGCGACCCCATTTCGATTCACCCGAGCAGATAAACTGGTCGATGACGACCTGGGCGCCGTTGGCGAAATCGCCGAACTGGCCTTCCCAGATATTCAATGTCATTGGCTCAGCAGTCGAGTAACCGAACTCGAAACCCATTACCGCTTCTTCGGATAGCAGTGAATCGATGATGACCGCGTGCTCCGGATTTTGAACCAGTTCGCGCAGCGGCATCGTGGTTTGACCGGTGACCTGATCGTGCAGCACGGCATGGCGATGGAAGAAGGTGCCACGGCCGGAATCCTGACCCACCAGGCGCAGCTTGTAGCCTTCCTGCAACAAACTGGCATAGGCGAGATTTTCGGCAAAGCCCCAATCCATCGCCAGTTCGCCGGCGGCCATCTTGTTGCGGTCTTCGTAAATCTTCGCGACGCGCGGATGCAGCTTCAGCGTATCGGGAATCGTGTTGATTTTTTTTGCGAGCGCATCGAGTGCAAAGCGCGGCATGCCGGTTTTCACAACATCCGACAATTTGCCGTTCAGCCACGGGCTCCAGTCAACGTTCGCATTGTCCTTATCGGCTTGCGCCAATTCGGTGGTGACATCGCCCTTGTCCAGCTTGTCGCGGTAACTGTCGACCAGCGTCTTGCTTTCGTCGCCCGTCAACACCGCTTGTGCGATCAAGGCATCGGAATAAAGTTCGCGGGTCGTTTTGCGGGCACGGATGTTTTGATACATCAAAGGCTGGGTTGCCGATGGTTCATCGGCTTCGTTATGGCCGTGGCGGCGATAGCACACCAGATCAATCACGATGTCGCGGTTGAAAGTGTTGCGGAACTCAAGTGCCAGTTTTGCACAGAAGACAACGGCTTCAGGATCATCGCCGTTCACATGCAGCACCGGCGCGCCAATGATTTTTGCCGGATCGGTACAGTACAGGGTCGAGCGGGAATCATCTGTACGGCTGGTGGTGAACCCAACCTGGTTGTTGATCACGATATGCACGGTACCGCCGACGCGGAAACCGCGAGCCTGCGACATCTGGAACAATTCCATGATCACGCCCTGACCGGCAAACGCCGCATCGCCGTGAATCAGGATAGGCAATACTTTTTCGCCCTTGGTATCTTCGCGGCGCATCTGGCGTGCACGAACCGAGCCGGCAACCACCGGATTCACGATTTCAAGGTGCGAAGGATTGAACGCAAGTGCAAGATGCACGGCACCGCCAGGAGTAGCGACATCCGCCGAGAAACCCATGTGGTACTTCACGTCACCGGAATGCGCCGGATCATCCACATGGTCGAACTTGCCCTCGAATTCGGCGAACAGTTTTTTTGCGGGTTTGCCTAGCGTATTGACCAGCACGTTAAGGCGGCCACGATGCGCCATGCCGATGACGACATCTTTCGCGCCGGCACTGCCTGCATCTCGAATGACGGCGTCCATCATCGGAATCAGCGAGTCGCCGCCTTCCAGCGAGAAACGTTTTTGGCCGACGTACTTGGTGTGCAAATAACGTTCAAGGCCTTCGGCGGCGGTGAGGCGTTCGAGTATGCGTTTTTTCTCGTCCTTGCCGAACGCGAATTTGCCGGCGGCGCGTTCGAGTTTTTGTTGCATCCAATGTCGTTGGGCGGCATCGGAAATATGCATGAATTCCGCACCGATCGAACTGGAGTAGGTGGCGTTGAGTTGGCTGACCAAATCACGCAATTTGTATTTTTCGGCACCGAAGTAACTGGCAACCGCAAATTCAGAATCCAGGTCGCTGTCACTCAAACCGTGAAATGCCAGCCCGAGGTCTGGCGCATTTTGTTGCGGCATCATCGCGAGCGGATCGAGTTTGGCGCTCAAGTGGCCGCGCGAACGATAAGCGGTAACCAGTTTGCCGACGGCGGTTTGTTTGCGGGCGCCTTCTTCATCAACGGCGCCACCGCTGGTTTGATGTTTTGCCAGAGCTGCAGCGCGTTGTACCTGGGCCATAACGGCAGAATGAGGCACGTCGCCGGCTTCACGGCCCTTGAAGGCGTCGAAATAGGTCTTCCACTTGGGGCCAACGCTGTCGGCATCGAGCAAATACTGCTCGTAGAGGTCTTCGATAAAGGCGGCATTACCGCCAGATAGTTGGGAGCTTTGACTAAACTGTTTTAACAGACTATCCACGTTCTTGGCCCGACCCGCAGCTTGTGCGGCTAAGTGATTGTTGTGATTGGGGTTGTGTCCAAGGCCAATGCCTCGCACAAGAACGACAATTATAGCCTGAGCCCGATGGCTTTTGTAGGAGCAGCCATGCGGGGGAGTCGGCAGGCCTCGTCACTTCAGTGCAATGACAGCCTGTCCGTCATCACGGCGAATACGTTGCAAATACCCTCAGATGCCCAACGCACGAAACTCTGTGCAAGGTCTGCTGCGTTCCCAGACGCGATTGAAATGCTCAACCAGCTGTTTATTGCGAGCTGGCAGAGAAGGGCTCCAATCCCCTTCATAACGACCATCCAGCAGACGGAAGCAATAACCATCGCGGTCGTTTGCGATGAACGCCGAAGGATATTGCAGGTCTTCAGGATCAATCGGGGTCCGGAATTGGAATACGCTCGATAGCCGTTGCGATAAGCCCAGCAAGGCATGCGGCTGGCTGCGGGCTGCGCTCGTATCCTGCACAAGAATCCGGGCAACGCCGCCACGGCTTTCGATGCCGAATTGTTTGAGCGCTTCCAGAATTGCCGGATTGGCGTAAAGGCTGTGCTCAAGATCACGGGTGTATATCCACAGGCCACGTTTGGCACCCGTGATAACTTGCCGACAGGCTTCCTGGAGTTGGGCGGAAGTATCAAAATCCTGCATTCGTGCCGCCATGCTCATTCCAGAAGGCCGTTGCTCGAACGGTTCGATGCCGAGTTTCATCTTCCGGTGCATGATGCCGGCTTCTTCAAACTCGTCGCCGTAGCAGACGAATCCGAATTTTTCATAAAAGCCAATTGCCGATACCTGCGAGTTCAGGCTCACTTCCTGTAAACCGAGTTCCCTGGCCTTGTCGATCAGGGCTTGCAGAAGCGCTGCGCCAACTTCCTTGCCACGCCATTCTTTCAGTACCGCCATCCGGCCGATCTTGTGTTCCGGCGTCAAACGCCCCGTACCAATCGGCGCATTGTTGCTATCGCGGGCAATCACGTGGTGGCAGACCGGATCCATCGCATCCCATTCTTCCTCGATCGGCACGTTTTGCTCGATCACGAAAACCGGTTCGCGGACGGCGCGCAGGTCCTTGAAATCCACCTGGTAATCGGCGGGCTCAACACGAAAGTCGGAAATAGTCATGAGGGACAATCTACTCCAGATGGCGGTGAATGATTACTTTTGCAGCACCAGAAAACCACGTTCAACCAGTTCAAAAACCAGGCCGCGCTCGGATACCGGAATTTCCGACAAAGCGGAGGCGTCCAGGCTTTGCGCATGCGCCAGCTTTGATGCAACCGTTTGTGTCGTAGAAAAACTATGGCCCTGCACGAACAAGATGGCATCACGACCGTCCTTGCACCAGGCCCAGCGGGCAAAAGGGTGCGGCTCGAGTACGGTGCCTTTGCTGAGT
>CAZPCE010000202.1:0-5702 GCA_964584915.1 uncultured Arenimonas sp.
TGAGCCCGTTCAGGGCAGTCACATTGCCGTAACGCTTGCTGACGTTCTCGAGCCTGGCCAATGTTGTCATGGTGTTTTGTGAATCGCACATGGGTGTTTCCTCCGTGCGAGCAGTGTGCTGAAACCGAAATGTCCCTGTTAGTGGTCTTCGTCAGTGGTGCGATATGACATTTGTCAGGTTGCGCCCAAGGGCCCTCCTGCGTAGGAGGGCCCTTGGGCCCGACGCTTTGCTTTAAACTGCTGATACACCTATCACGTACGGAATCATCATGACCATTCACATCAGCGGCTTGTTCGATGTAAAAATGAGCCCGCAAGCCGCGACGGAAAACGAAGAAGCCAGCATTGGCCGCATGCTGCTTGATAAGCAATTTCATGGTGCCCTGGAGGCGAATAGCAAAGGCCAAATGATCGCCCACATGACATCGGTCAAAGGCTCGGCCGGTTACGTGGCGATGGAAAAGGTCGTTGGCACACTGCAAGGTCGCAAAGGCAGCTTCGTGCTACAGCATAGCGGCACCATGAATCGTGGCGAGGCCACGCTAGTGCTTACCGTTGTGCCTGATTCTGCCAGCGATGAGCTGGAGGGGCTGACGGGTTCAATGACAATCACGGTTACCGATGGCAAGCATTTCTACGGATTTGATTACGATCTGCCTGCATAAGAGCAACAATTACCCTGGCCGGGCATTCAGAAAGATCACCCCGCCGGTCATGTGATTTAGCCGGCCAAAAACAGTAAGCTACGACAACCAAATTTTCCGGAATAGGCACCAATGGATTTGACCAGCATTATCGGCATAGTTTTAATCGTGATTGCGGCACTGTGCATCAAGAAAATCGTCGGATTCCTGTTTAAGTCACTAATGTTCATTGTGCTGCTGGCAGGCGTGTATTTCTTCCTCGGCCCGCATTTCGGATTGCCGGTTCCGAGTTTTTAATTATCGATTGAGGGTGCGCCAACGCACACCCTACAAAAGCACTTCATCCTGTTGCTGCTGCAACGCCCACATATTGGCGTAATGGCTGTTCGCTGCGAGCAAATCCGAATGGGTGCCGCGTTCGATGATTTTCCCGGCATCGAGCACGATGATTTCGTCGGCATCCATGATCGTTGACAGGCGATGGGCGATCATCAAGGTGGTGCGACCGATCGCTATGCGATCCAATTCGGTCTGGATGGCGCGTTCACTGGCGGAATCAAGCGCCGAGGTCGCTTCATCGAAAATCATGATCGGCGGATTTTTCAACAATGCGCGCGCTATCGCGACGCGTTGTTTTTCGCCGCCGGATAATTTCAGGCCGCGTTCGCCGACCGGGCTTTCGTAGCCATCGGGCAGGTGGGTAATGAACCTGTGCAATTGTGCCGCCTTGGCCGCCGATTCGACGTCTTCATCGCTGGCGCTGGGTTTGCCGTAGCGAATGTTGTAGCGGATATCGTCGTTGAACAACACGGTGTCCTGCGGCACGATGCCGATACAGGCGCGCACCGAATCCTGAGTGAGATCGCGAATATCATGGCCATTGATCCGTATCGCGCCTTCGCCGACATCGTAGAACCGGTATAGCAGGCGCGAGAGCGTGGATTTTCCGCTGCCGGAATGGCCGACAACGGCCAATGTTTTTCCGGGTGCGATCTTGAAGCTGATCCCATGGAGGATCTCGCGGCGGGGATCGTACGAAAAACGCACATTGTCGAATTCGACGCTGGCCTGCTCCGTGTCGAGTGGCCGGGCACCGGGATTGTCTTTCACTTCCTGGTCTTCATCGAGCAAGCCGAACAGGCGATCGATATTCGTCAGCGCCTGTTTCACTTCGCGATACATCATGCCCAGGTAGTTCAGCGGTGCGGATAACTGCAGCAGGTAGGCATTGACCAGCACGAGATCGCCGATGGTCATGGTGTCGTTGACCACGCCGACAGCGGCACGCCACATCATTGCCGTTACGCCCAGCGAAATGATCATGCTCTGGCCGACGTTCAATACGGCGAGCGTCTTGAGGCTCTTGACGGTCGCTTCTTCCATGTTTTTCAGGCTGACGTCGTAACGGTCGGCTTCGAGTTTTTCGTTGTTGAAATATTTCACGGTTTCGAAATTCAACAGGGAATCGACGGCGCGGGAACTGGCCTGGGTATCGGCCTCCATCGCGGCACGGTAGAAACGCGTACGCCATTCGGTCACTTTTATGGTCCACGCAATATAGGCCACCAGCGTGCCCAGCGTGATTAACGCGAAACCCACGTCATAGGCGATGACCAGAACGGTGGTGACCATCGCCACCTCGAGAATGGTCGGGAAGATCGTGTACAGCGTCCAATCGAGCAGGTCTGCAATCGCTCCACCGCCACGTTCGACGTCGCGCGAAACGCCGCCGGTTTTGCGATTCAGGTGAAAGCGCAATGACAGGTTGTGCAAGTGTCGGAACACCTGAAGCATCACCGTACGCGAACTGCGGGCCATCACGCGGGCAAAAACGATTTGCCGCAGCTCGGTGAAGATCGTGATCGAAATCCGTGCCAAGCCATAGGAAACCAGCAAGGCCACCGGCAAAGCCACCAGGCTTTTTTCGACATTCATCGTGTCGACGATGTTTTTCATTACCCACGGCAGGCTCAGGTTGGCGAGCTTGGCGAAGACCAGGCACAACAAGGCCAGCACAATACGAAACGTGTAGGGCTTCAGGAACGGCAACAGGCTCTTCAGTACGGCGGTAAAGTTGCGTTCCTTGAATGCATTGTTGGACGCGTTTTCCGGATTGTTTTCGGGCATTGCACTCATTGGGTCACGTCTGCTTTTTTAGAGATATGGGGCACGAGCTGGTAAACTCAAGCAATGATTATCGAGCATTTGAGCATTTCGCGCAGAAGACTGGCCTTGATTTTAGGCGCTTTGGCGATGCTCGGGCCATTTTCGATCGACACGATCTTTCCCGCCTTTGCCGTGATCGAAAACGCGCTGCACGTCGACAAGGTTGCCATGCAGCAAACCATCAGTATGTACTTGCTGGGCTATGCCGGCATGTCGCTGTTTCACGGGCCATTGTCGGACGCTCTCGGCCGCAAGCCGGTCATTCTTGCCGGTATCGCGATCTTCACTTTGGCGTCCATTGGTTGCGCGCTTTCGACATCGATGACGCAAATGCTGATCTTCCGGATTATTCAGGGATTGTCGGCTGGCGTGGGTTTGATTGTCGGGCGCGCCATCGTGCGCGACGCGCTTGATGGTGATGATGCGCAACGCTTGATGAGCAATATCTCGATGATTTTCGGGGTTGCGCCGGCGATCGCGCCGATTATCGGCGGCTGGATACTGGGTTGGAGCAATTGGCAGGCAATTTTCTGGTTTCTTTCCGCGTTCAGTCTGGTTCTCTTGCTGGCGACGGCGTTTGTATTGCCGGAAAGCCATCCGGTCGAAAAGCGGCTGCCGTTGAACGTAAAGGCATTAACGCAGGTATACAAAAGCATTATCGTCAATCGGCGCTTTCGCCTGCTGGCATTGGCCGGCACGGCCAATTTCGGCGCCTTGTTTGTCTACATCACGTCGGCACCGGCCTTCGTGCTGGACATGCTGAAACTCAACGAACAGCAGTTCGGCTATTTCTTCGTGCCGACCATTGCCGGCATGGTGATCGGTGCATTTTTCAGCGGAAGGGCGGCCGGAAAAATGTCGGGTGTGCGGTTGGCGAATATCGGTTTCCTTTTTTGCGGAATTTCTGCAGCGATCAACATTCCCTACAATTTTTTCGTCGCCGACATTGCATTGCCATGGGCCGTGATACCAACGGTACTGAGCGCGTTCGGAGTCGCGCTGGTATTTCCGATACTGACGATTGCGATTCTCGACATGTATCCGAACCAGCGCGGCAGCGCTTCCTCGATGCAGGCCTTCGTTGGTTTACTGTCGAATGCACTGATAGCCGGCGTTTTGTCGCCGGCACTCAGCGATAACGGGTTGCATCTGGCATTGGCCGCCGGCGCTTTCAGTCTGGTGGCTTACGGGCTGTGGCTTTGGTATCTGGCGCATACCGACAAGGTGCCGCAAGCGTCGACGCATGCGGAGAATTACGAACCCGAAGATCAAATGTGATCGATGGCTCGCATTCCTATTTTATTTTCGAGTAGGCACTTCGCAGTAATTCGTGGAAATGGTGCACGGCGTTTTCACGCAAGGGGTTCAAGCGTCCTGCGACATACGAGCCCGATGCCAAACCGATTTGCACCGACTCGCAAATATCGACGTCTTCTTTCTGCACTTCATCGCTGAACGCGATATCGCTCGCCCGGCGTTTTTGCGCCTGCTCGCCATCTTCTTTTTTATAGTAGTAGTCGAATTCCACACGGCATTTATCTACGCCTTGTGGAATAACCCGGTTGGTCTGCAATCTTCCCGGCAAAATATTCAACATGGTGTTCGGATAAATAAAATAATACAGGGCATCGCCGGAACCGTATAAATCGGCGGCACTTTCCAGCGGGCTGTATTGGTACGAATACCATTCGGCGGTTTCGGTAATGTAGGTACGGTAATCCAGCAGGCTGTTCAGGCCTGGGTGGATATGCGGTACGTGATAGCCTTCCAGGTAATTGTCGACATAGACTTTCCAGTTGCAGTTCACGTCGTAACCGACGCGATGATGAAACACATAATCGCCCAGCGATTGTTGGCCAAGACGTTCGTCGATGCCTTGCACCACGTTGTCGAATTCGGGTGCATCGTCGGTGGCGACAAACACCAGTCCCTGCCAGACGGCTACTTTTGCTTCGGGCAGTTTGACGTCGGAAAGCGTGAAATTTTCGGTGTTGCTCATTTCAGGCGCACTGCGAAGCACACCGTCCAGACCGTAAGTCCAGCCGTGATATTTACAGCGCAATACTTTCGCCTGCTTCGCATCGCAGGTAGCAATCGGGCCTGCACGGTGACGGCAGACGTTGTGGAAGGCCTTGATGCTGCCATCGACGGCTCTCAAGACAATCAAGGGCAAACCGGCGATCGAAGTGACGAGGTAATCGCCGGCGTCGGCGATTTGCGATTGATGGCAAACCCATTGCCAACTGCGGGCAAAGACCGCTTTTGCATCGAGCTCCGGCATGCCGGCATCAGTGTAGAAGTCAGCCGGCAATGCGGTGGCCAATGCCAGGCTTTGCGGCTGCAGGTTCTTGCTGGAAAGAAGTTCTTGCATGGTGTTCACGGCGCTGGAATGGCGAGAGTGTAAACCAGAAACTCGTCGTCGCGCCGGTAGTGCAATTTTTCGTAAAGTGCCTGCGCCTTGTAGTTGCTGCGGGCCGTTTGCAGGAATATCTCGCAGGCATTCGTTTCCGCTGCCAGTTGCCTGGCTGCCGCCATCAGGGCATTGGCGACGCCGATGCCGCGGGCCTCAGGAACCACAAACAAATCGTTCAGTATCCAGCCGGGTTTCAAGCTCAGGCTGGCGAAAGTCGGGTAGAGCTGGGTAAAGCCGAGGGCTTTGTCCGCAGATGTCGCGATAAAAATAATGGACTGCTTGTTCGTAATGCGTTCGCTCAGGAATTGCCGTATCGCGGCGGCTTCGTGCTTGCGCTCGTAGAAGGCGAGATAGCCGGAAAACAATGGTTCGAGCGTATCCAGATCATCGATGTCGGCCTGGTGGATTGAAATCATGCGGATGCTTTCCGTTCGCGATTGAAGAAGTACAAGATACTGCAAAGCAGTATCGCAGGACAC
>CAZPCE010000203.1:0-5699 GCA_964584915.1 uncultured Arenimonas sp.
CCGGGAGAACATCTTCGCCAACTTGGCCGTGACGAGTTCGAGCTCGCCCTCCACATTCTCCTGGAGCGGGTAGCGGAGCGGAGCTGGCTTGGTCGCGTTGGACTCGCGGACTATTCTTTCTTCTTGTCCTTTTTGGGTTTCAAGCCTCCAGATTCCCTTCTCGTCTTGTTCTATCCTAAGTTCTTCCCTGTGTTCTCGAATCAGCACGCCCCAATACGCCCATTTATAGCAGTGTGGCCAGTTCAACTTCAGCATTGTGGCGAACGGCTCGAGCGGGATTTCCTCAAAGATCTCAACATCGAGATACCGCCCGAGCTTGCGCTCGCGCATAAGCCAGTTCGTCATCCGTAGGCAGAAGCCCAGAATCTCCCCTTCATTCTCGCAACGGTCTTCTGGTAGCTGGAGGTGCGCCGGGAGCCGGATCTGGATATCTATCCGAGTCAGCCGCGTGGGAGTCTCGTATCTTCCGGAGAGGCTCTCTCCTCCTTCGACTATATTCTTCCAGCCGAGAAGAAAAACCGTTCCTTCAGCTTGCGGGGTTTCGCTTTTTGCGCTCATATCGGATTATCCTCTGAGATGTTGCGGGGAGCCAGTAGCTCTGCCCGAGCGGCGAGTCGCTCTTCCTCGTGCTCCCGGACACGTTGGAGGAGGTCCTCGATATCCTCATTTACCCTCTGCAGTCCGCCTCCTTCGCCATTCAGCGGGGAGTAGGATATCTCCAGCCGCCAGAGGCTGTTTTTCCCCTCACCTTTTGCCTTGGCCGAGATCGGCTTCATCTTCTCTCCGGTTTCCTCCGCCCAGCGTTTATGGTACATGTTAAGCTTCTGCGCAAGGTTGATCGCGCGCCCTCGGCTCAGCCCTTCCAGCGTGTAGGGAATTCCCCCGGCCTCGGCCAGGAACAGGGCTTGAAACAGCCTGCCACTCGATGTTGATTCTATAGCTGCCATGGGGAGTGTTCTCCGTTCTTTCCGTGGTTGATGGTGCAGGGACTATACTGGCCGCGTGGGAGGGTGTCAATGGGCTGGATGAGGGCGCGTTATTGCGCGTTATTGGGTAGATGGGTTAGCTATTCCCCCCGAAACAATATAGTCCAATGCAGTCCAATGCTGTCCAATTATGTCCAATATGTCCAATATATTGCCCACCCCCACCCTTTTCCCATTTTTCTTCTGCCTTTAAAAAAAAAAAAAAAAAAAAAAAAAACTCTCTTTTGGAAAAAGGTACTAGGCGGGTCTAATATATTGGATATATTGGACAATATTGGACTATATTGGACAATATTGGACAGTATTGTTTCGCCCCTTCCAGCGCCCATTTTCCCCGCCCTCTCGGAGCTGTAAGT
Organism: uncultured Arenimonas sp.; assembly: GCA_964584915.1. Taxonomy (GTDB): domain Bacteria; phylum Pseudomonadota; class Gammaproteobacteria; order Xanthomonadales; family Xanthomonadaceae; genus Arenimonas. The sequence goes on from CAZPCE010000203.1 coordinate 1,343, forward strand.
GCCATCTGGGAGCCCGCACGGGGAGAAAAAAAGGAGGAGATTGCTCTCCTCCCTCTGCTGCTACAGCCCGATGCTCTTCATCAGATCGTCCAGCTTCGGTGCGCTCTTCGCGGCTTCCTTTGCGCGCTCCGCCTGCAGCTTCGTAATCACCTCGCGAATTTGCGGGTTCTTGCGGATGGCGGTAAGCTGTTCTTCCGTTGCCGTATCCACCTTTTTCTGCGCGGCTTCCTCGTCGATCTTCAGAATCCGCGCAATGGCCACGACAATATCGGCTGTACTGCTCCCCGCCCGGCTCGTCCAGACTCCATTCCGCAGGTTATCCAACACCGTCGCCACGGCCCCGTAGGCGCCAGTAAAGTCTCGATCCTTGGAGAACCCGCTGGTAGCATCGCCTCCTTTCTGCGAGAGGCCGTGCAAGGCCAGATCCTCCAACGTCGCCGCCGGTACGGCGTCGAGGCCAAGCTCCAGCCTCGAGCCATTCCCGAACAAGAACTGCACTGTCCTCGGTTTCCCGCCCACGTCGCTCGGCAGGATTTTCGACAAGAACTTAGTATTTTCGTTTGCCATGATGATGCTCCTATCAGATTATTAAAGAGTGTGGGCTTGTACCGCATCCCGCTTGTCCGGGGGCTGCTGCTTCTTTCTTCCCCCTTCCATGTACGTATAATACCATGGCACCTCCCCCCCATGCGGGCCGCTATGCCCTGGGGTAAATACCTTACGGATTTTTTCAGCTTTCCGGGGAATACAATGGGAAGATAATTCCCCCATAACCTTCCCCCTCTATCGCCTCGGCCCACGCGCCCACGCGCCCACCTCCCCGCCTCTATTCTCCAGCGCCAGCCCTTGACCTCCCCGCCCCCCGCTGGTATAAAGGCTTATTCTTTTTGGAGCCAGGGATATGGCCGAGTTACAGCGACTTTCCACCACGCACGAGGCGATCATGAACTGGCTCGTGTGCAACCCCGAGCGGAGCTTGCGCGACTGCTCTCAAAAGTTTGGTTATACCCAGGCTTGGCTCAGCTCCATCATTCATAGTGATCTTTTCCAGCACGCGCTCAAGGAGAAGCAAGCGGCGATCGGCCAGACCATCGCGGCGAGCATCCCGGAGAAACTCCGCCGAGCCGCCGATATCGCAGTGGAAAAGTTGGCCGAGAAACTCGAGTCGAGCGAAGATCCGGAGTTCATTCTGGACGCGACGGACAAGATCCTGCATCGGCTCGGCTTCGCTCCGGTAAGTGCGCGGAATCCGCTCGGCGGTCCCGGCACACAGCAGTTGCCAGCCCAGCAGAATAACTTTTTCATCACCGCAGGGGATCTCGCGGCCGCGCGGGAGCAGATGCAGCTCGCCTCTCTCCAATTCCCCCAGCAGTTGGACTGTATTGATGTGGAGCCAATGCGTGAGGGATGAGGAACTCCCGCCTCCTTCCGCGAGCTTTCATCCGGCTGGCCGAGTACTGGCTGCGAACTTCTGCACCCCCCCTGCCCTCCGCAAGAAGCGCTACACCGGCCGGCGGCTCCAGGGCGTCCAATACGAGAAGAAAGTCCACGCGTATCTGGAAGGGTTTTATGGCGAGCGTTATATTCCCAACCCCTGGATTCGTTTCTTCACCGAGGGGAAGTGGCGCTGGTGCCAGCCGGACGCGTTGCTGCTGGACCCGCGAGCTGGTCGGATCACCATTGTCGAGGTGAAGTATCAGCACACCTCGGACGCGTGGTGGCAAGTTCGTCGGCTCTACCAGCCCGTGCTGGAGGTCATGTTTCCCGCTCATCTGTGGGCGTTCGATGCGTGCGAGGTTGTAAAGTGGTACGACCCGGCTACGCTTTTTCCAGAGAAAACTGTGCTCGCCCAAGAAGTTGGGATGAAGCATTCAGCCTTTAAGGTGCATATATGGCGACCCTGAATCCCTCCCTCCAGATTACTCCGAAGGAGGCGGTGGCGATCGGTGCCACCTCGCTTACGCGATACGGGCGGCTGTTCTTTCCGAAGACCTTTCGTCAATCCTCCCCTGTTTTTCACGATGAGGTGGGGCTGGCCCTGATGAACCGAGATTATCGGAATGTGGCGATCGAGGTTTTCCGTGACGGGGCAAAGACAACGCTCCTCCGCACCTTTACGAGTCAGCGGATCGCCTACGGAATCTCCCGCACGATCTTGTTTGTTTCCGCCTCCCAGGGCCACTCGATCCTTTCCCTTCGCTGGATCAAGCGGCAGGTCGAGCATAATCGGCTCTGGGCGCAGACCTTCCGGCTCCGCAAAGGATCGAAGTGGAGCGATGACTATATTGAAATCATTCATGAGGCTCTCGATGCACCCATTACTATTCTTGCGCTGGGCATCACTGGCCAGCTCCGTGGTTATAACATCGACGACTATCGTCCTGATCTCATTATTTGTGATGATACCTCCACCGACGAGGCGTCAAATTCCGCTGATCAAAGGAACAAACAGACCAATCTTGTCTTTGGTGCTCTCTTCAACTCCCTCGCTCCACGGTCGGAAGCCCCCGACGCTAAGGCTATTATCCTCGACACCCCCAAATCAAAGTTCGACCTGATCGAGAACTGCGAGAAGGATCAGGAGTGGAAGTTCTTCCGCTTTGGCGTCTTTACGGCGGAGGGCGAGAGTCGCTGGCCAGAACGGTATCCGACCGCGGAGCTGCTCGCCGCGAAAGAGGCTGCGATTCGGGTAGGCCGACTGGCGATCTGGATGCGGGAGAAGGAATGCAAGGTGCTCGCGGAAGAGTTGGCGAGCTTCCGGATAGCGAATCTGATCTACTGGGAGACCCTGCCCGAGCGGCCCACCTACGTCATTGCCATTGATCCGGCCTCTTCGGACTCCCCCGAAGCTGACGATAACGTTGTTGCTGTTGTAGCGTTCTACCGAGACGAGGTGTATCTTGTCGATTATAAAGCGGCCGTGGGGCAAGACCCGGAGATGGTGCTCGCTACTGTCTTTGAATTCGCGCGGCGATGGAGGCCACTTGGTATCGTCGTGGAGGCGATCGCGTATCAACGCGTCCTGGCCTGGTATATTGAAAAGGGAATGCGGGATCAGCGCGTATATCTCCCTGTCTACAAAATACAAGACCGTCGTCGCAAGTCTGACCGAATTGTGCAAGCGCTGGGGGAAACCTCCGGATATCAAAGGCTGAAGGTCCGCCCCTCGCACACGAAATTTATCGAACAGTTTACAGAGTACTCCCCGCTGGCTCAGATGCACGATGACGTGCTCGACGCAGTGTCCATGGCGATTACCTGGGCCGAAACCCAGGGAGTCGACGAGTGGATCGAGGGAGAGTATAGTACTGAAGATGACTCCCTTCCGAAATTGGCCTTTAGAGGTGCCCCATGAAAAGTGCAGAAAAACTGAAGCCCGGCATTAAGCATATCCCGTTTGGGTCGAAGCTCCACCAGACCGTTATGCAGAACTTTCACTCGAGGCTGCGGTTGGCCCGGGATGAGCAGCGGAAAAAACGGGAAGAGCAATGGAGGGATTCGGAAGATACCTTCACCGCGTACATGCCTGAAAAGGATGTGGATACTGTTCGAAAGGGGAAGCGGAAAGAGGGGGAGGTCGATTACACCACCATCTCCATCCCGTATAGCTACGCGATGCTGCTCACAGCGCACACGTACTATACAAGCGTTTTCCTCTCGCGCGATCCCATCCTGCAGCTCCAGGGCCGCCACGGCGAGGCCCAGGATGCGGAAACAGCTATGGAGAGTCTGCTCGGGTACCAACTCAACACCGGCGGGGGGATGCCGGCCTTGTTCATTTGGCTGATGGACGTAGGCAAGTATTCTCATGGGGTGCTCGGCCACTACTGGGACAGGGAAGAGTTCAACATGACTCGGATCGTGGAGCAGCCGAAGACCTTCCTCGGTATGCCCATCCCCGGCACGCTGGAGAAGAAGGCCATCACGGAGCCGATCGTGGGGTACGAAGGAAATCGGCTGTATAATATCCGTCCTGCGGACTTTATGCCAGACCCGCGCGTTCCGCTTTTCCGCTTTCAAGAAGGGGAGTTTTGCCTCGTCTATGACAAGGTGGGCTGGATTAAGATCGCGACTCGGTCGGCGAGTGGCCAGTACTATAATTTGAAATACCTGCAAGAGGGGAGCACGAACGGAGAATGGAATGATCGCAACGCCTCCACCGGGCATGACTCGAACCTTCCGGGCGAGGATTTGAGCTTTTATCAGGTCGATGACAAGAACCCGAGTACGGTTGACCTGTACGAGTTCCACTGGACGGTGATCCCGAGCGAGCTGGGGGTTGGTTCAGGCGATCGGCCGGAAAAGTGGGTCTTTACCATTGCTGACAAGAAGGTGATTCTGTCAGCCCAGCCCCTCG
>CAZPCE010000204.1:0-5685 GCA_964584915.1 uncultured Arenimonas sp.
GGCTGGGCCGATCTCCGAAAAGAGTGGCCTAGTCTATGAATTTGTCATTGAGTGGGAACATGCCGCCTGGCTGCCTGCCGCATTCGAGCGACAGCTCGCTCCGCCACGTGCATAACGCGACGTCACGGCTTTTCAGCGTGTTCGTGTTCCCTGCAATGTGTGGTCGGTAAGAAGTCATTTTCTGCTCGTTTATTCGCGTGGTTGCGAAGGCGCGCACATTACGCCTGTTATTTTGCAAATGCAAACATTTTTTTCGAAAATATGAAAAATATTTTTCATGGCGCCGAAATTTTTATGCTCGGACTGTTGAATTGGCTGTATTGAATCAAGGTGTGGAACGGTTTTTTATCCATCGTTCCGCTGGCTTCCAGCTGGATGATGTCGCCACTGGCGGCAACCCATAAAACGTTACTCGTCACTTGCGGTTTGGTGGTGGTGTAGCGGTATTTTTTCGCGACCTGCTTGTTGATGATTTCGGTTCCAAGACTTTCCACCGTCGTACCTGCTTCCAGTTCTTTCAGCACATCGGGGTTGCGATATTGCGCCAGCATGGCTTGCAGTCCGGGCATCGGAATTTTCATCAAATGGCCATCCATGTTCATGTACATGGTGCCGCCAATGATGAGGTTGGCGGGGCGGCCATCGCTGGTCACGCGATAGCGATCAGGGGCCTGGAATTCGACTACGCTTTTGGCCTTGTATTTGCCGGTGGTCGAATTGATCTCCGCCTTGAAGCTGGTCTTGGCCAGAAAGCCGACAAAGACCTTGTGGACTTCGTCTCTGGGTGCCGATGCTGCGGGGAGGGCAACAAACAGCAATAACATCAGCAAATAACGCATGGCAGAACCCCTCTTGGAAAAATTATTGCGTACTATCATGCTAATCGTCACCGAAAGCCAGAACCGGACATAGAAAATGAATTCGAATGAGCGCAGGGCCGCTTTACATCGCCAGTTGAAAGTATCGCGTTATCCGGTTTCGCTGAAAAAGCTGCAGGAAGATTTGCAGTGTTCACGCGCTACTTTGTATCGCGACATCGCATTCCTGCGCGACGTATTGATGGCACCGATCGAACTCGATCCCGAACGCGGCGTGCGTTACAACGAGAAGGAGGCCGAACGATTCGAGCTGCCGGGCTTGTGGTTGAGCTCGGACGAATTGCATGCACTCGTAGCCACGCAGCAGTTATTGGCGCGAACCAGCGACGGCGTGTTGGCGAAAGCGCTGGCGCCGCTGAAAACCCGTATTGACAGCTTGCTCGCCGAGCATTCACAAGGAAAACGTTGGCCGCTTGAACGCATTCGCGTGATCGGCGCCGGCGTGCGGAAACGCGATGACGTCGGTTTCAGGATGGTGGCCACCGCAGTGCTCGAGCGCAAACAGTTGAGTTTCGACTATCTTGCGCGTTCGACCAACCAGCCGACCCATCGCACCGTATCGCCGCAGCGATTGACGCATTACCGCGACAATTGGTATCTCGATGCCTACGACCACGAACGCGACGGTTTGCGTAGTTTTTCTGTCGACCGGATTTCGCATGCGAGAATGCTGGAAGAGACGGCGAGGGATTTGTCCGAGCAGGAACTGGATACGCATCTGGCCTCGAGCTACGGCATTTTTTCCGGTACCCCAAAAGGGACCGCCACGATCGTTTTTTCCGCCAAAGCCGCGCGCTGGGTCGCCGATGAACACTGGCATTCCAAGCAGGAAGGCCGCTTTTTGTCCGATGGCCGTTACGAACTGCGTTTGCCCTATAGCAATGCCAAAGAACTGTTGATGGATATTTTGCGTTATGGCGCCGATGCGGAAATTACCGAGCCGGCAAGTTTGCGGGCCCAGATTCAATCCTTGTTGCAATTGACGATGTCGGCGTATGAATCCCAGTAACGGAAGAAATATTGCATTGGTGCTCGGCTCCGGCGGTGCCCGTGGTCTGGCGCATATTGGTGTGATCGAGGCGCTGGTATCCGAGGGATTCACGATCCAGGCCGTGGTCGGGTGCTCGATGGGCGCGCTGGTGGGCGGCGTTTATGCCGCCGGGCGTCTGCAGGAATACAAGGACTGGACATCATCGCTGGAAAAATCGGGTGTCCTGCGTTTGCTCGATTTCAGTTTCGGCAACCAGGGTTTGATCAAGGGCGATCGCGTGATCGGCGTGCTGAAAGAACTGGTCGGCGATTACCGCATCGAGGATTTGCCGATCGAATTTACCGCCATCGCCACGGATTTGAAAAACCAGCGGGAAGTCTGGCTGAGTCGGGGAAAATTATTCGACGCCATTCGCGCATCGATCGCGATACCGATGTTGCTGACGCCGCATCGGGTGAACGGCCGTGAATTGGTGGATGGCGGTTTGTTGTCGCCGGTACCGATGGCGCCGACCCGGCAAATGATGGTGGACCGCGTGATTGCGGTCGATGTAAACGGCCCCGCGTATTGGCGGCCAAGCATGGATCGCGACAGGGAAAACGCCGAAGAAGCCTGCGAAGACGACGAAGCATTGGCCGCGGCGTACGGCGTCGACGTTTACGCGCAGCAGGAAGACGACGAACAGGATCAAGGCAGCTTGCGCGAACGTTTGGCTGCCTTGTGGCACGGCGAAGAAAAACAGCATCATCTGCCTGCAACCCAAACCAGCGTGATGGAATTAATGTCGCAATCGCTGGACACCATGCATGCGGCGATGAGTCGAATCCAGTTGGCGCAGGATCCGCCCGATATGCTGATTCAAATCCCGCGCGAGAGCTGCAGTTTCCACGAATACTGGCGGGCGAAAGAGATGATCGAGCTAGGCCACAAAATCGCGATGACGGCCTTGACCAGAATGCCGTATTGAATTACTGAAAACCCGGTTTGCCGACTTGCTCTGCGAATTGCGGCACGCGTTTGAAGCTCGCCGTCTTGTAATCGTAGCTCTCCAATTTTTTCAGCAACGTATCGTATTGCACGTCGTCCATTTTCGCATCGCGTGCCATTATCCAGCCCATTTCACGCTTGGGGTGGCCGACCAGCACCCAGGAATAATCGGGTGCGACTTCGAGAATTTCATAATCGGCATTCAGCATGCCGAAGAACTTGATCGTCCACTTCCTGTTTCCGGTGTCGGGCTTGACGGTAGCGATCGCTTTCCACTGTTTTTCCTTTTTGTCGAAGCCTTTTTTGAAGCCGTAGATATTGTCGATAAGCCCGTCTTTGCGAAGCGCGTATTCATCGTAGGTGGCGACTTTTCCGCGTTCGGGAAAGTAGGGGATGTTGGCAATCACGTACCAGCGCCCCATATAGCGTTGCAGATCGACAGGAGCTGTGTTTTCGCCGGCATTGGAACTATTCATTGAAGTGCACCCCACGATTAAAAGCAGGAAGAAGATGGCGAGTTTTTTATGCATGGTGGTACTCCTTCTCGACAGGATGCGGCAATCCACCTGAAGGTGGCGTGCACAAATCTCAGGTTTTGAGAAAACCCCGCTGCAATCTGTCTCTACTTTCTGGGAGACAGTCATGGACAAGACAATTCACGCGGATCTCATTTCACGTTGCTGCTGGCAGATGTTGATACTGGCAACCCTGGCGCTGCTGGTTTTTCCGGAAACGTTTTCGAACTCCGATTTGTTCGGGCAAACCTGGCTATGGCTGACGGCCAGTCCGGTCTGCATGCTGATCGTTATTCACCGTCGACGCTTCGTGGCGGCGTGGTCGACTGCCCTCGTCAACAGTCGATCACGCCGGCGCAGGCAATCCAGCCAGCCACAGGCGCGCCGTAAAGGTTTCGGCCGGGCAGGTTTGCGCCAGAACCCGATGCGGGCCGCGTGAAAATCGCACGGCAAACGGCTGCGGATGCATGACTTTCGCCATAGGGGGGCCGGGCCGGACGCGTGTTAGTTTGTAAGGCTTGGCATAAGGAGTAAGGTATGCGTCTTTCATCAATCGCGTTATTGTTTTCAACCGCTATGGCAACCGCCGCAATTGCACAAACCCAGGTAAACATGGAAGACCCCTATCTTTGGCTGGAAGACGTGACGGGCGAAAAGGCGCTGTCATGGGTAAGGGAACAAAATGCCGATGCCAAAAAAGAACTCGAAGCGCAGCCGCAATTCGCCGGTTTGCGGGATGACCTGAGAAGTATCCTGGATTCGAACGTGCGAATTCCGTACGTCGGCAAGCAAGGCGATTTTTACTACAACTTCTGGCGTGATAAAACCAACCCTGCCGGAATCTGGCGTCGCACGACGCTCGATGAATATCGTAAAGCCGAACCGAAGTGGGAAGTACTGCTCGATGTCGATGCCTTAAACAAGGCGGAAAATGAAAACTGGGTCTGGCACGGCGACAGTTGCCTGCGGCCGGCCTATACGCAATGCCTGATTTCACTTTCGCGTGGTGGCGCCGATGCCGATGTTACCCGCGAGTTCAATCTTGATACCAAGGAATTCGTAAAGGACGGCTTCTTCCGTCCGGAAGCAAAAGGCAGCGTCGGCTGGATTGACGCAAACACGGTATTCGTTTCGACCGATTTCGGTGCCGGCTCGATGACCGAATCAGGTTATGCGCGCATTGCGAAAATCTGGAGCCGCGGCACGCCGATGAGCGCGGCGAAAACCGTTTACGAAGGTCAGGCGACCGATCTTGGCGTAGGCGCATATCGCGACGACACGCCGGGTTTCGAACGCGATTTCATCTCCAGGAATATTGCCTTCTACAACGATGAATTGTATTTGCGCAACGCCGACGGCAGCCTGGCGAAAATCGATGCCCCGAATTCGGCCAACAAATCGGTGTATCGGGAATGGTTGAGTCTGGAATTGCGCGAGCCTTACACCGCGAACGGAAAAACCTATCCCGCCGGCGCTTTGATCGTTACGAAATTCGAAGATTTCATGAAAGGCGGCCGCCAGTTCGACGTGCTGTTCGAACCAAGCGAAACGACGTCGCTTGTCGGCATGAGCCCGACCAAGAATCATTTCATCCTGAATGTGCTGGACAACGTCAAGAATCGTCTTTACGTACTTAGCCACGGCGACAAAGGCTGGACGCGCGAACCGCTTAAAGGCGCGCCGGGGTTCGGTACCGTGTCGGCATCCGGGGTTGATCCGGAAGATTCCGACGATTATTTCCTGACCGTTACCGATTACGTGACGCCGACAACCCTGATGCTGGGCACGGTCGGAAAAGCTCCCGAGCCATTGAAACAACTGCCCGCGTTTTTCGATGCGAAAGATCTGAAGATCCAGCAATTCTTCGCGACCTCGAAAGACGGCACCAAGGTGCCCTACTTCATGGTCTCGAACAAGAACACCAAGCTCGACGGAAAAAACCCGACTTTGCTTTATGGCTACGGCGGTTTTGAAATTTCGCTGACACCGAATTATTCGGCCACGGTAGGTCGTGCCTGGTTGACGCAGGGCGGCGTTTACGTAGTCGCGAACATACGGGGCGGCGGCGAATACGGGCCACGATGGCATCAGGCCGCGTTGAAAGAAAAACGCCATCGCGCCTATGAAGATTTCGCTGCGGTGGCGCAGGATTTGATCGCCAGAAAAGTGACCAGCCCGAAATACCTCGGCATGCAGGGCGGCAGCAATGGCGGCCTGCTGATGGGCAATATGACGGTGATGTATCCGGAACTGTTCGGTGCCGTCGTCTGTCAGGTGCCTTTGCTCGACATGAAGCGCTACAACAAATTGCTGG